>JBJTUI010000333.1:0-6049 GCA_046080625.1 Elainella sp.
CTTGGCAGGATGAACGCAATGCTCAAAAGGCGACGGTCAACTGGAGATTTTCCAGTGCGGATGCGCGAATTCGTTTGGAGCATTTATACCCCAATCTAGAACAAAAAAACTAGGCAAAATTTGCTTGGCAAACTACTAGAAGCAATCAACTGAAAGTGAATGGGATGACTGTGTTCCATGAATAAATATGTGTTGTTGTCTTAGCAAAACTGCTCATGCAACAACTTTTTTATGTCAAATTTATGTCAATCTTTTGTATCTCGGCACTTAGATCTGCATTCCCATGTGGAAGTCGCAACGCTCGCCCGGAGGTCCAGCAGTAGCCTATAATCATTCATAAACTCTGCAAGACCCGATGAACGTTTTTGCTGAACTCCTGCCCATGATCATCGGGGCCATGCTGGCTCCTGTCTGGATTATTATCGTTTTGCTGATTCTTCGCAGTCCTGATGGGCTGATCAAAGCAATGGCCTTTGTGGCGGGCATCACCACAGTTCGGCTTTTGCAAGGTTTGCTATTCGGCTACGCGCTGGCGGGGGCAGGTGCAGCAAACGACGGATCTTCTCTGGTGGTTTCAGTTCTGCTGATGGTGCTGGGAATTCTACTGCTGATCTCAGCCGTTAAAAAATTGATGCACGAGGACGACCCCGACGCGCCGCCGCCCCAGTGGATGCATAAACTGGATCGTTCGGCACCCGTACTCTTTGGGTTGGGGATGCTGTTCACGCTGGTTGCCCCCAAGCTGTGGATTTTTACCCTATCGGCGATCAGCGTGATTCGCAACGCCGGGCTCAGTGCTGCCGAGAGTGCAATAGCGTTTCTGCTGTATGTTCTGGGTGCCCAATCCCTGATCATCCTGCCTCTGATTGTCTATGCGATTGCACCCCGCCAGTCGGCCCGAGGTTTAGCGGCAGCATCCGATTGGCTGACAAAACACAACCGCCAAATCACCCTGACGGTTTCTCTGGTTTTCGGCAGCTTTTTTCTCTGGAAGGGAATCTCAGGGCTGATGTAGGTCGGGCTATGGCCAAGCTCAGCCGGACTAGTCCCGGCCCTTTTCGCCCATTTCTTCGCCCAGCCGCGACTGGTTGCGCTTGCGCAGCGTTTGGGCTTTGCCCATCAGGTCTTGAAAGAAGTCGGTTTCGACAATTTCACTCACCTGCTTCTGGCGTTTAGCCTCATCGATTTCAATCTTGAGTTCCTGTACCTGTTTTTTCAACTGCTGTTCACGCACGTAGATCTGCTGTGCCATCTTCTGAAATACCCGCGCCAGCTGGCCTAATTCATCGGTGCGTTCAGCCACGGGCGTCAAGCTATCGAGCTGGAACTGTTCAGCTTCAATGTCAGCAGCAGCGTGGGCAACGCGCAGAATCGGACGAGCAATCAGCCGCTCCACACTCAGGACAGCGAGTCCAGCCGTCGTCAGCACAAACAGACTGATCACAACCAGCAGAATTTGCTTGTTCTGGTTAATTTCAGTCAGGTAGCTAGATTTGGGAATCACCGTTCCCACCATCCAATCCAGATAGCCCACTGGGGCCAGTGAAATCAGATACTGCTCGCCAGTATCGGGGTCGGTATAGCTGTATTGCTGCCAGGTTTTGAGTTGGTTCAGCCCGATTTTTTGATCTTGAATCATCCGGCTGGCAAATTGCAGCTGCGGATTTTGCGCCTGCTCGAAGCTGCGGAGCCGCAGCTGGCTAGACTGTTGGATCTGGGCTGGCTCAACCTCTTTCGGATCGGTAGAGGCAATCAGCTCATTTTGGGAATTGATGATAAACGCCTCGCCCGCCTGCTCGCCCTTCAGCCGCTGCAAATAGCTGGAAAGCTGGGTCAGTTCGATCCCCACCCCAATCACCCCAACCGTCTGCTGGCCCTGTCGCAGCTGCATTGTTGCATCCATGCCGGGTGCGTTGGTCGAGCGGTAGACATAGACAGTCCAGGCCGTTTCGCCAGGTGTCTTCATCGCGTTCTGGTACCAAGGCCGTTGGGGTGCGTAGAAGGCTGGTGTCATTTCGCTCCGGTCACGCTCAACCAGCTTCAGTTCGGAACCCACAGTTCGGTAGGAGTGGATCTGGCTGGAGGTTTTGCGCGTTTGTGGGTCCCAGTCGCGGATATGGAAGCGCAGGAGGCCATCCGGCGTCCGCTGGGCTCCGATAAAGTCGCCGTTCGCAAAGCCAAGCTGAATCCAGGTAAAGTCCGGATTGGCAGCCAGGGCGCTGAGAAAGAACGCCTCCTGCTGCTTCAGATCGTCTAGAGCTACGATTTGCTGTTTAAAGCTGCTCTGGGTCAACTGTTGAGCAGATTGGGCGCTGAGAAACAGTCGCTCCACTTCTTGCCGGGTCGCGCCAACAATTTCCTGGTTGACCTGAGACATCAGGGCGTTGACGTTGCGCCTAGAGGTCATCGCCCAGGGAATATAGACAATCGCTGCCGTAGCGCCGATGGTCGCAATCATGGCCCCCACCAAGCTGACCTTGAGGCCCGGTTGGGTAGAGCGACGGAGAGATTTAAGAAACTGCGGCATAGGTGGGAGGGGGGCGGTGAGGGGATAAGGGGGTGAGGGGGTGAGGGGGTGAACACCTGCACCCCATACAAATGACGATTGGGGCTAGTGCAGGTAATAGCGGATGCCGACGACAATGGCGATCAGCAGCACGACCGGAATGGCAATCGCGGCCATGCCGTTGTGGCTTTTAACAACCCGCGACTCGTGGCTGACCACAGCTTTTTTGATCGTTTCGTGCATCTCTTCCCGCAGTTTGGTCATCTCGGCATCCAAACTATCGGTGCTGTAGAGTTGACGCAAGCGATCGAACACGTCTCGCGCTAGCACCAGGCTATTTTCAGGGCGATTGAACAGGGTATCTAAAATTTCCTCATGAGTGAAAATTAGCAGCTTCGTCGGTTCGATCACCTTGGCCGTCGAAGAACGGGCTTTGCGGTCGATCAGCTCAACTTCACCAAAGACTTTACCGCTAGTCAGCTTCTTAGCAACGACTTCTCCGGTCTCAGGATAGGTATCTACTAGGTCAATCCGGCCACTTTTAATTAGATAGACGCTACCGCTCTCATCCCCTTCCCGATAAATAATTTCGCCTGGGGCGTAAGTTCGCTTTTCCATGTGACGTAATTCTGTCCGACAGTGATAGTTTCAGCGCTATTGTTCCCATACTGTATTCGGGTTTATCGCCCGACATCCCTGAACTTGATGCAGTAGGAGAGCAAAGGACTTATGGCGCAGATTATCTCAATTCACTCATTTCGCGGCGGCACAGGCAAGTCAAACCTGACGGCAAACATCGCTGTGGCGGTCGCCAGTCAGGGCAAACGGGTGGGGATTGTCGATACGGATATCCAATCCCCAGGGATTCATGTGATCTTTGGTCTAGATGAAGATTCGTTCGCCCATTCGCTGAATGACTACCTCTGGGGGCGCTGCGGCATCGAAAAGACCGCCTACGACGTGACCGCAGATTTGAGAACGGCAGAGGGACGAGCCGATATTGCTGGCAAAGTATTTCTGGTGCCTTCTAGCCTCAAGGCGGGCGAGATTGCCAAGGTGCTGCGTGAAGGCTTTGATGTTGGCCTACTGAACGACGGGTTCCAGGAATTAGCAGAGCAGCTCAACCTGGACTATCTGTTTATTGACACCCATCCGGGACTGAACGAAGAAACCCTGCTGTCGATTGCGATTTCCGACGCCATGGTGATTATTCTGCGTCCCGACCGACAAGACTTTTTGGGCACGGCAGTGACGCTAGAAGTGGCCCAACGGTTGGATGTTCCTGAGATTATGCTGTTGGTCAACAAAACGCCGCAAGCCTTCGAGCGCAATGCCGTGATTCAGCAGGTGCAGGCTCGCTATGGTGTGGCGGTGGGTGGTCTGTTCCAGGAGAACGACGAGATGCTGCAATTGGCCAGCAGCGGTGTCTTCTGGCTACACCACCCCGATCATCCGTTCAGCCATGAAGTGCATGCGGTAGCCAAACAGCTGATTGCGACCGCGTAGCAGGACTGACTCATATCATGACTGATCGGGACATCGCTGAGCAAAATGAATGGCAAATGCCTCGCCAGACGACCGCATCGCCAACCCGCACCATGGCAGACCTGCTGTTTTTGCCCGATGGGGAACGCTCGCTGGTCAATTGGCTGTTGCGGGAGCAGCGCGCGAGTTTGGCCGATGCGGCAACCTTCCTCAACCAATCCGAAGCCGAAACAGCGGCGCTGCTGCAAGGCTTGATCGAGCAAGGCTTTGTGCAGCAAGTTGACCAAACACACTATCAGGCCAAACTTCAGGTCCGCAAAGGCCGCAACGTTCCCAAACAGATTTGGGACGCCCTGGAATAAACGGCCTGGAATAACTGACGCTGAACCTATCACCTATCTATGATCACCTATCTATGATCACTAACCAACCGCTCGCACCAGCCTCCCAACCCCTGAGTCACTTCTGGCAATGGCGCGACTTTCCAATCGCCTATCAAACCGCAGGCACCCAGGGAACCCCCGTTTTGCTGATCCACGGCTTGGGCGCTTCTTCCCAGCACTGGCGCAAAAATATCTCGGCTTTAGCAGAGCAGCATCGCGTCTATGCCATCGATCTGATTGGCTTCGGTCAGTCCGCCAAACCTAAACCAGGCGAATCAATTGACTACCGATTTGAAACCTGGGGTGAACAAATCAACGATTTTTGTCGAGAAATTATCGGTGAGCCCGTCCAGATTGCTGGCAACTCGATTGGCTGTATCGTCGGATTGCAGGCGGCGGTGAATCAACCGGAGCAGATTAAATCTCTGGCGTTATTAGACTGCGCCCTGCGGCTCCAGCACGAGCGCAAACTCAACTGGTATCGCCGGATGATCTTTCCCCGCGTCCAGAAACTCCTCACCTACCCGCCGATCGGCCATTTCTTTTTCTCAAAACTGGCCCAGCCCCAGGTGATCCGCAAGGCGCTGCTGCAAGCCTACGGCAGAAAAGCCACCGTCACCGATGAGCTGGTAGAAATTCTACTGAAGCCCGCTCAAGATCCCGGTGCGGCAGACGTGTTTCTGTCCTTCATCACCTACGCCAAAGGACCGCTGCCGGAAGATCTGCTGCCCCAGGTGCAGTGCCCGGTGCTGATTGGCTGGGGTACCCGCGACCCCTGGGAGCCTTTTGCCAAGGGCAAGGCGCTGGCTGACTACCCGGCGGTACGGCGGTTTGTGCCGCTGGAAGGCATCGGCCACTGTCCCCAGGATGAAGCACCAGAAATCGTGAATCCGCTGCTACAAACCTGGTTTGCCCAACCGGGTTAAATCACTCTCCCCAATGGCCGCAATCTATGCACCCTTCCCAGCCTGAGCATTCTTCCCAGCCCAGCCGATCAAAGGCGATCCGGCTTTCGCCATTAGTGTTCATTTTCACAACGATTTTGATCAACCGGATCGGCATGAGCATTCTGTTTCCGATCCTGCCCTTTCTGGTCGAGCGCTTCCGCTCCGATGCCCTGACGCTGGGTTTACTGACCTCCTGTTTTGCGGGCACTCAGTTTCTGGCCACCCCGGCAATCGGTGCCATTTCTGACCGCTACGGGCGGCGTCCGGTGATGCTGATCTGCGTTCTGGGCAGCGCCATTTCTTATTTTATGTTTGGCTGGGCCGGAGCGCTCTGGGTGCTGTTTCTTTCTCGCATTCTGGATGGCATTACCGGCGGCGTATCCGCCACTGCCCAAGCCTATATTGCCGACACCTCTAAACCGGGTGAGCGCTCTAAAAACTTTGGCCTCACGGGTGTGGCGTTTGGTCTGGGTTTCGTGCTGGGGCCAGCTCTGGGCGGGGCTCTAGCTGGGATTGACATCACCTTCCCAATTTTCTTTGCGGGCAGTCTGGCCTTGCTCAACGTCATCCTGGGCTATTTCACCCTGCCGGAATCCCTGAGTCCGGAAAAGCGTCGCCCGATTCGCCTCCAGGATCTGAACCCGCTGAATCAAATCACCGACCTACTGCGGAATCGCAAAATTCGCGGTTTTCTCTGGGCCACTTTCATCTTCAATTTTGCCTTCACG
>JBJTUI010000334.1:0-4113 GCA_046080625.1 Elainella sp.
CGACCCGGTTCAGCAGCAGCGCTGGGCCGACCTCAAAACCGACTGGCAGGATGTGCGCGAAAATGCTGCCTCGATTCATCAGCACGGTAAACGGGCCGAGCGCATTATCCAGAGCATGATGCAGCATATCCGCACCGAGCCAGGTGAACGGCAGGTGGTGAATCTCAACTGGCTGCTGAGCGAAGCCATCGACCTGGCCTATCACAGCAAGCGAGCCCAGATCCCCCACTTCAACGTCAGCTTCCAGACTGAATACGACGAAACGATTGAGTCGCTTGAGGTATCGGCCAGCGATCTGAGTCGGGCTTTCATCAACCTGATCGACAACGCCTGTTACGCAGTGCACAAGCAGGCTTTAAAGACCAAGGCGCTACCGGGCAGCAGTCTCCAGCCAACGATTTGGGTGACGACGCGCCGCCAGCCCGACGCCGTCGAAATTTTGATCCGCGACAACGGCGGCGGCATCCCACCCGAGATGGTCCAAAAAATCTTTGACCCGTTCTTCACGACAAAAGGGCAGGAAGGCACCGGTCTGGGCCTTTCCATCACCCATGACATCATTGTGGGCCAGCACCAAGGGCAGATCAACGTCAAGTCTGCTGACATTTATACGGAGTTTTTGATCACCCTCCCGGCCTGACTTGCAGAATTTCCATAATTTCCGCAATGCCTTTTCGGCTCCAGAGCCGGTATAGCTAGACTAGCTTTGGGCTTCAGCGGATGACTGCTCCATCTCAACTGACGAACTTATCCCCCAACCGCCCCCACCTCTGCGGGCTTATCGCTGTTTGTCTTGGGTTTGCCTGGCCGGGTGCTCACCCTTCGCCAGTCACCACAGTAGCACCGTAGCTGGTACGACAGTCCTCAGGTTCTCCCTGGTCCTCTGCTACCCCTTATTCTGGCTTTTCTGACTTAATAGGCCTTATGTCTTACTGGGATCGACAATCTATAGCTGCCTTAACCTCACTGGCTCCGGCCAAAATTCTAGTTGTTGACGATGAGCTGGATCTGGAGCGGTTGATTCGACAGCGCTTTCGCCGCCAGATCCGGGAAAAAGCGCTCGACTTTCTGTTTGCCCCCGATGGCGCAGCAGCACTCGACTGCCTCCAACAGAATCCCCAGGTGGATATGGTGCTCACGGATATCAACATGCCGCGGATGGATGGGCTCACCTTCCTGGCTAGGCTGTCTGCCCTGAACCAATCTACTCGGGCAGTGGTGATTTCCGCCTATAGCGACATGCCCAACATCCGGCGCGCCATGAACTGGGGCGCGTTTGACTTTTTGGCCAAGCCAATTGATTTTCAGGACCTGGAAAATACGATCCAGAAAACTCTGGCTTCGGTGCAGCAGGCTCGGCAGGCCCAGCAGCAGATGCAGCAGACCCAGCAAGCCCTCCTCCATGCCGCCTACCACGATTCGCTCACGGGTCTTCCCAACCGCGATTGGCTGATGCAGCGTCTGGAGCAGCTCGCCGTCCGCGCTGAGGAGAACTATGCGGTGTTGTTTATCGACCTCGACCGATTCAAGGCAGTCAACGATAGCTTCGGGCACCGGATGGGCGATCTGCTGCTGCAAAATGTGGCCCAGCGGATTCAAACCTGTTTAACGACAGGACGCCATCAGATGGTGCGGTTGGGTGGTGACGAGTTCGCCGTCGTGTTGGAAGGGCTATCAAACGGGGGCGAGGCAACCGCAATCGCCCGGCAGATCTGTCTCCAGATGCACCGTCCTTTTCGGCTGGAGGGGATTGAACTTACCACTGGAGCTAGCGTTGGCGTAGCTTTCCAGCAGCCCCAGCAGTCACCCGACACCCTGTTACATGCTGCCGATGTGGCTATGTACTGTGCTAAGGTCGAGGGCCAAGGCTTTAAAGTCTTTGAACCCACAATGCAGATGCCAACGACCCGAGATTTGATCCCAAAGGCTCCGACTGTTGCCTGCTAGAGACCTGTGCGACAATCCAATTTATTATTTATTTCTGTTTAATTTGTTTAGCGCGGTTGACCACCCTACCTCTCTGCTTGACCCCAAGCTACACGTTTGATTCCCTGTTGCCTCAGCCGATTAAGCATCAAATTTTATGCCCGCAAAAATTCTCGTGGTGGATGATGAAGTTGGACTGGAGCGCCTGATCCGCCAACGCTTTCGCAAGAAAATCAAAACCAAGGAGCTCGATTTTCTGTTTGCTCCCAATGGTGTAGCCGCGCTTGATCAGCTTCAGGCCGATGGCCAGGTCGATATGGTGCTCACCGACATCAACATGCCCAGCATGGACGGGCTCACCCTGCTGACCCACCTGGCCAAGATTGATCAGACCCTCAAGGCTGTGGTGATGTCGGCCTATGGCGATATTCCCAACATCCGCCGTGCGATGAACCGGGGCGCATTTGACTTTTTGACCAAGCCCATTGATTTCCAAGACCTGGAAGTCACAATCCAGAAAACTCTGGCCTTTGTGCAGCAGATCCGCCAAACTCAACAGCAAATCCAGCAGGCCCAGCAGGCATTGCTGCACGCCGCCTACTACGACTCGCTGACGGGCTTGCCCAACCGCAGCTGGTTTGTGCAGCGGCTCAGCCAGCTGATCGAGCAGCAGCAGCAAGATCCCAACCTGTGCTATGCCGTGCTGTTCATCGACCTGGATCGGTTTAAGCTGATCAACGACAGTCTGGGGCATACGATTGGCGATTTACTGCTGCAACATGTGGCCCAGCGCCTGTGCCACTGCTTACCCGAGGCAGGAGTTGTAGCTCGGCTCGGGGGTGACGAGTTCGCAGTCCTGCTGGAATCAATTCAATCCGTCGCCGAAGCCACGACGCTTGCCAATCAGATCCAGCTCCAGTTTCAGCAGCCCTTTCAGCTTGAGCACACCGAGGTCTACTCCGAAGCCAGTATTGGGATTGCCCTCAGCCAGACCGAATCCCGCTATGAACGCCCCGAGGAGATGCTGCGCGACGCCGATGTGGCCATGTACTGTGCCAAGGCTCAAGGCAGAGGCCGGTTTGAGGTCTTTGACCCGGTGATGCAGATCCGGGCCAAGGAATATTTGGAGATGGAAAACGACTTGCGGCGAGCGATCGAGCGGGGCGAACTGGGTCTGCACTACCAGCCGATTGTCTCTACCCAGACGGGGCTGCTGCACAGTTTTGAGACGCTGGTGCGCTGGCGGCATCCTACCCAGGGAATGGTTTCACCCAGTAAGTTTATTCCGCTGGCCGAAGAGACGCGGCTGGTGGTGCCCCTGGGCTGGTGGGTGTTTGAGACAGCTTGCTGGCAGCTGCGCCGCTGGCAGCAGCAATTTCCGCATCAGCAGGGACTCTGTCTCAACGTCAACTTTTCGGCAATTCAGCTTCAGCAGGTTGATCTGGTGGACCAAATTCAGCGGACGCTGCAAAGAACGGGCCTGAGCGGCAGAAGTTTGAAGCTGGAGATCACCGAAAGCTATTTACTCGAAAACATTGCTGCCCAGACCACGATTCTGCAACAGCTGAAAGAGCTGGGCATTCAGTTTTGCATTGATGATTTTGGGATTGGCTATTCTTCCCTCAGCCGTCTGCACGAATTTCCGATCGATATCCTCAAAATAGACCGCTCATTTATTCAGCGGATTGATCAAAGGACTGATACCAATTTGGCTACCATTCGAATGATTATTTCCCTGGCCCACAGCCTGGAGATGGAGGTCGTGGCCGAAGGGATTGAAACACCCGAACAAATGGCTGTATTGCGCGATCTGGGCTGCAATTTTGCCCAGGGCTATCTGTTTTCTCGCCCGGTCGATTCCCATACAGCCAATCGGTTCCTGACATCCAACTATTTATTTTGATGCTGTTGTTTTGCTGCTGCTGTCCTGTTTGCGGCTATCCCGCAGGCTGCCGTCTGTCCTAGATGAACTCAACTCAAGGCAACTTGGCAACTATGAAATAGGGGACAGCGTTTGTGATAAAGTACAGAGCGCCATTTAGCCACGCCTGTTTGCTCACTTGCTGACTTTGCTTAGCTTGCAGGCTCTCATAGCGTCACACCCCTATGCCAAAATACGTGCTGTTTGGAAGCTACTGCGAAAACGTGCTGGAAAAGCGCGCCCCCTACCGTCAGGCCCACCTTGAC
>JBJTUI010000335.1:0-10314 GCA_046080625.1 Elainella sp.
CGGCGTCAAGCATATTTTTGGCTATCCGGGCGGTGCAATTCTGCCAATTTACGATGAGCTGTATCGGTTTGAGGCCGCAGGCCACCTCCAGCATATTCTGGTGCGACACGAACAGGGTGCCGCCCACGCCGCTGATGGCTACGCCAGAGCCACTGGACAGGTCGGCGTCTGTTTTGGCACCTCTGGCCCCGGCGCAACTAACCTGGTGACAGGCATTGCCACAGCCCAGATGGACTCAATTCCGATGGTGATTATTACAGGTCAGGTCGGACGGGCCTCAATTGGCAGCGACGCCTTCCAGGAAACAGATATCTACGGCATCACCCTGCCGATTGTCAAACATTCCTATGTGGTGCGCGACCCGGCAGATATGGCCCGGATCGTAGCCGAGGCGTTCCACATTGCCGCCAGCGGTCGTCCTGGCCCGGTGTTGATCGATGTGCCCAAGGATGTTGGCTTAGAGGAATTTGACTACGTGCCGGTTGAGCCGGGTAGCGTCAAGCTTCCAGGCTATCGCCCCACGGTGAAGGGCAACCCGCGCCAGATTATCCAGGCCCTGAAGCTGATCCGCGAAGCTGAACGGCCCCTGCTCTACGTGGGCGGGGGAGCCATTGCTGCCAATGCCTATGCCGAAATCCACGAGCTGGCCGAGCGTTACAGCCTGCCCGTCACCACAACCCTGATGGGCCTAGGCATTTTTGATGAGCACCATCCGCTCTCGGTGGGGATGCTGGGCATGCACGGCACGGCCTACGCTAACTTTACCGTCACCGAATGTGATCTACTGATTGCGGTAGGGGCGCGGTTTGACGACCGGGTGACGGGCAAACTGGACGAGTTTGCTTCCCGCGCCAAGGTGATCCATATCGATATTGACCCGGCAGAGGTGGGCAAAAATCGTGTTCCGGAAGTGCCGATTGTCGGCGATGTCAAGCAGGTGCTGCTGGATCTGCTGCAGCGGGATGCGGAAGAGGGCAAGCCCGCCAACCCCAGCCAAACCCAGGCCTGGCTCCAGCGCATCGACCGCTGGCGGAGAGACTACCCCCTGACGGTTCCCGGCTACCCCAACCAGATTTCGCCCCAGGAAGTGATCGTTGAAGTCGGTCGGCAGGCTCCCCACGCTTTCTATACCACGGACGTGGGTCAGCACCAGATGTGGGCCGCCCAGTTCCTCAAGGCCGGTCCGCGCCGCTGGATCTCTAGCGCCGGGTTGGGCACGATGGGCTTCGGGATGCCAGCCGCCATGGGTGCGAAAATGGCTCTGCCCCAAGAAGAGGTGATCTGTATCAGCGGCGATGCCAGCTTCCAGATGAACTGCCAGGAGCTCGGCACCCTCGGCCAGTATGGGATTGCGGTCAAGACCGTGATCATCAACAACGGCTGGCAGGGTATGGTGCGGCAGTGGCAGGAAGCTTTTTACGGCGAGCGCTACTCCTCGTCCAACATGCAGCCGGGGATGCCCGATTTTGTCAAGCTGGCTGAAGCCTTTGGCGTCAAGGGCATGATCGTGGAGCGGCGTGAGGATTTGGAGGGCGCGATTGCCGAAATGCTGGCCCACAATGGCCCAGTGCTGATGGATGTGCATGTCAAGCGGGACGAGAACTGCTATCCCATGGTGGCTCCTGGCAAGAGCAACGCCCAAATGGTCGGCCTGCCCAAGCTGCCAGAACAGGATTCGACCGAACCTATGGCCTGCGGCACCTGTGGCACTGAGAACGATGTCAACAACAAGTTCTGCCCCGCCTGCGGCACCAAGCTCTAGCGCTGGATAAAACAGGCTGGGGGGTTGTGGATCCATCCCCTAGTTGCTGACCGAATCAAGGTGAATTTAAGCTGTCCTAGTACTTCTCGGGGCAGCTTTTTGCAATTTTTGCGATTGGGCGGACGGCTTTGCTTGAACAGTTCAGCCTGGAAGGTCGGCGTTTCTCAACTCAGCAAGCCCTCAGAGAAACTGCCCGCATCTCTATAGTTTTTACAAGATCTAAATTATATCTACGTATATTCCGGTGGGCAGATAAGCTCTGAATTGCATTAGAAAAGAGCTGTATATCGACTTTCTGTATTCTGATCCAGGCTCCAAATCTGCCAATTCTTGTATTATTTCGAACTAAGGATTAAGGGTGTTTTGCTTGCTCTTGAACGGATCAGAATCAGCAAGGCTTAGTTGATTCGGAGGTTAAATCAAAACGGTGCTGAACACTAAATCTTTGATTGCGCTGGCTCTGCTTGTGCCGAGCCTTCTTTCCATGACGGCACTGGAAGCTAGCGCCAGAAATAACAGCAACAGTAGCAACAGCAACAGTGGTTCCAACAGCAACAGTGGTTCCAACAGCAACGGTGGTTCCAACAGCAACAGCAACAGTGGTTCCAATAGCAACAGTGGCTCCAATGGAAGCAGTGGCTCCAATGGAAGCAGTACTAGCTCAAGCGGTTCGGCAACCTCTAGCAACAGCAACAGTGGTTCCAGTGGAAGCAGTACTAGCTCAAGCGGTTCGGCAACCTCTAGCACTGGCGCAGTTAACCCACTAGCGCCTACCGCAACCTGCCAAAACGGTGGGGTGACAGGGGGGCTGTTGAGCTTCACGAGCTGTATCAGCGGCAGCGGCAACGATGTCCAGAGCGGTAAACCGGGCGAGATTTTGACCAGCCAGCTGGCAACGGGTGTGTTTGGCGGCATCAAAAACTGGTCGCTCTTGAGCAAGGTGAATGCTGGGGAAACCAGCTCTGCCTTTAACTGGTCGGGGGGCAACAAAGGCTCCTGGAGCGTCACCACGCCCCTGAACCGTCCGTTCGTGCTGAGCCTGAAGGCAGGGACTGCCTGGAGCGCCTACTATTTTGCTAACGTCTCGGCGATTACCCAGGGCACCTGGGACACCCTGGGCGTGGTAGGTCAGAAGGCTGGGCAAGATCTCTCCCATGCCTCGATCTTTGTGGCAGATGATGATAACCCACCCAAACCCGTGGAAGTTCCCGAACCGACCGGATTGGGTGCGCTGGCTCTGGCTGGCGTCTTTGGGTTGAAAAAACTGCGCAAAGCCGTGCGTTCAGAAGCCTAAACCGGACGCAAATCAACCAGACAAGTGAATTAGATTAGTCAAACCGCCAGAGCTGATCAGATGGATTGGCTCTGGCGCATTGCTTTCTGAGCTGATTGGCTAGGCTGAGTCAGTTGGGCTAATTTGGCCGCCTGCACAATATCAGCAATTGGGGTGAGTGGGAGGCTAGGGGCTGGGGTGAGCATCCTCTGGTTTAGCCAAGCGCCCGTAGAGTTCAGTCATGGAGCGCAGCCGCTGGGAGATTTCTGGCGTCAGCCCGCCCGCCTCGTAGCGCCAGCTCCAGTTGCCCCCCTCCTGGCTGGGCGAATTCATCCGGCATTCGGTATCGAGCCCCAGCAGATCCTGGAGCTGAATGACTGCCAGATCGCTGACTGAACTGAGGGCGAGGCGGATTAGATCCCAGTGGATACCGTCGGGGCCAGTACAGCCCAAGAACCGCCGCACATGCTCTTGAGCTTCAGGCGAGCGCTTGTTGAACCAGCCCACGGTGGTGTCGTTGTCGTGGGTACCGGTATAGACGACGCTGTTGCGCAGGTAGTTGAACGGTAGGTAGGGATTCTCGGCATCGGAATCGAAGGCGAATTGGAGAATCTTCATGCCAGGGAAACCAAATTCGTCCCGCAGGGCTTCGACCTCCGGGGTAATCAGCCCCAGGTCTTCGGCCACGATTGGCAGATCCTCGAACACCTCGTGCAGCCGCTGAAACAATGTTCGACCTGGAGCGGCCAGCCATTCGCCATTGATCGCAGTCGTTTCGCTTTGGGGCACGGCCCAGTAGGATTCGAAGCCGCGAAAATGGTCGATTCGAATAATATCCACGTAATCAAGCAGGGCGCGGAAGCGCTGCACCCACCAATCGAAGTGCTGCTCCTGGAGGCGCTGCCAGTTGTAGATTGGGTTGCCCCAGAGCTGTCCTGTGGCACTGAAATAGTCGGGCGGCACTCCGGCAACTAGCTCAGGCAGGCCCGTCTCTTCGTCCAGGCGAAACAGGTCGGGATGGGCCCAGACCTCAGCGCTGTCGTGGGCCACATAGATCGGTAAATCGCCTAGAATCTTGATCTGGCGCTCGTTGGCGTAGTCCTTCAGAGCCGTCCACTGCTGAAAGAACTGGAACTGCAAAAACTGATGGAAGAAGATCTTCTGGGTCAGGGTCTGGCGAGCCGCCTCCAGAGCTTCCGGCTTGCGCAGTCGCACTTCCACTTCCCAGGTATGCCAGCTCGCGCCGTTGTTGGCATCCTTGAGGGCCATAAACAGGGCATAGTCGTCCAGCCAGTCGGCTTTGGCCTGACAAAATTCGGCAAACGCCTGCTGCTGTTCTGCTGTGGCCTGGGTGCGAAAGGCGGTGCAGGCTTTTTGCAGCAGGGGAATCTTCAGAAAAATCACCCAGCCAAAATCGACTTGTTGGGGCAGCTCCGGCAGGGTATTCAGATCCTCGTCGGTCAGCAATCCCTGATCGCGCAGCCGATCTAGGCTGATCAGCAGCGGATTGCCCGCCATCGCCGAAAAGCATTGATAGGGCGAATCGCCATAGCCCGTGGGGCCGAGGGGAAGAATTTGCCAGATCTGCTGGTTGCTGGCCGCCAGAAAATCAATAAACTGATAGGCTTCAGACCCCAGATCGCCGACGCCGTAGCGACCAGGAAAGGATGTGGGGTGCAACAGAATACCACTTGCTCGGGGAAAGGGCATGACCGCGACAAAAATACAGAGCTATTGTTAACAAGCTTAAAGCCCTTTTGATTCTCCCGGCTAGGGGTGATCCCGGCATCTATCTGGCGAAGGGTGGAGATGGGGAGATGGGGGAGATGGGGAGGTGGGTTAGGGCGAACAGCGGTGGGCGAGCTGAGGGGCTGTCAGATGTTTATCCTATGGCCCATTGTTTGGGAGGATTTGGGGTGGGTAGCGATTCATGATTTGCCACAAATAGAGGCACAGCCCTGGGGTTGATGGCGGTTTGATCTCTCCCCATCGCCCCCATCCTCCCCATCCTCCCCATCTCCCCATCTCCCCACTCCCCTACCGCGTACTCACCTCACTCGGCGGCAAACTGGGCTGGCCTAGCTTCTGCTTTTTGTCGGGGAAGAACCGATCGGTAGCCTGTTTGATCACGATGTAGAGAACTGGCACGACGAACAGGCTGAGGAAGGTCGCCACTAGGTAACCGCCCACCAGGGCCGAACCCAGCGACTGGCGGCTAGAAGCCCCCGCACCCGCCGCGACAGCCAGCGGGAAAAACCCTACCAGACTGGAGATCGCCGTCATCAGAATCGGTCGCAGCCGTTCCTGGGCCGCCTCAATCGCCGCCTGGGGAATCGTCAGCCCCTGTTCGCGCAGCTGGTTGGCATATTCCACGATCAAAATTGCGTTCTTACTGGCTAGACCAATCAGCATCACCAGGGCGATCTGACAGTAGACATCGTTGGGAATGCTTCGCAGCTGTACCGCCATCAGCGCCCCCAGAATCGCCAGCGGCACGGTCAGCATGATGATCGTCGGGTCGATATAGCTCTCATACTGGGCGGCCAGGGCTAGAAACACCAGCACCAGACCCAGGCCAAAGATCAGCGGAGCCTGACTGCCCGACGTGATTTCTTCCAGAGCCGTGCCGGTCCATTCTATGCCCATACCGGCTGGCAGCACTTGGGCCGCCGTGTCTTCCATCGCCTGGATCGCCTGACCCGAGCTCTGGCCGGGCGCGGTGGCACCCTGCACCGAGATCGAGCGGTAGAGGTTGTAGTGGGTAATGGTCTGGGCGCTGGTAATGGGCGTGACGCTTACCAGTTCGCTGAGTTGCACCATCTGGCCGGTTGTTGAGCGGACATAGATCTGGTTAATCGCCTCGGGCTGGGAGCGATACTGCTGGTCCGCCTGGATGTAGACGCGGTAATTGCGCCGGTCCAGCGTGAAGTCGTTGACATATTCTGACCCCAGGAAGCTCTGCAGCGTGGAGAATAGATCATCGATTTTGACATTCAGCGCCTTGGCTCGCTCCCGATTTACCTGAATTTCCAGCTGGGGCGTGTTGGCTGCAAAAGTTGAGAACACGCCCTGCACGGCGGGATTCTGGTTGGCTGCACCCAGGAAAGCATTGAAGTTGCCGACAAACTCGTTCAGAGGCAGGTTGCCGCGCCGATCTTGCAGCTCAAGCTGGAAGCCGCCGAAGTTACCCAAACCCTGAATTGCGGGCGGGTTGAGGGCAAAAATATTGGCTTCAGGAATTCCAAAGTAGCCCTGCTGAGCCTGTCCAATCAGCGCCTCGACGTGCTGCTCCTGCTTCGGGCGTTCTTCCCAGGGTTTGAGCAGCGTGAACATGATCCCCTGGTTGGGGGCGCTCCCGGCAAAGCTGAAGCCCGTGACGGCAAAGTTGGACTGCACGTCTGGCAGATCCATCACCTGGGCCGAAGCCTGGTCGAGAATTTTTTTGGTGTAGTTGAGCGAGACGCCTTCCGGAGCCTGGACCAGCGTGATGAAATAGCCCTGATCTTCGTCGGGCAAAAAGGCTGAGGGCACGGTGCGCCAGACCCAGGCCGTCAGGAACAGCGAGGCGATAAACAGCGCCACAATCAGGCTCCGGAATCGATTTAGTACACCCAGCGACCGTCGATAGCGTCGCCTCACCGAATCGAGAAACTGGTTAAACCGATGGAAAACCCGGCCCAGAAACCCGGCAGACTCCTGGCGCGGACGCAGCAGCAGGGCCGAGAGGGCCGGAGTCAGGGTGAGGGCGTTGAAGGTGGAAACGGCAATTGAGAAGGCAATCGTCAGGGCAAACTGCTGGTAGATTGCGCCCGTCGTGCCGGGAAAGAAGGCCACGGGCACAAATACGGCCATCAGCACCAGCGAGGTGGCAATCACGGCCCCGGTCAGTTCGCCCATCGCTTCCTTAGCAGCCTGGAACGGGTTCATCCCCTGGTCCTGCACCTTGGTGGCAATCGCTTCTACGACCACAATCGCGTCGTCCACCACCACGCCCGTCGCCAGGGTGAGGCCAAACAGGGTGAGCGTATTGAGCGAAAATCCAAAGACGCGGGTGAAGATAAACGTCCCGATCAGGGCGACCGGAATCGTCAGGCTGGGAATCAGCGTCGTGCGCCAGTCCTGCAAGAAGATGTAGATTACCAGAACCACAAGAGCCACAGCGGCCAGCAGCGTGATCACCACGTCCTTCAGCGAAGCTTCCACAAACATCGTGGTGTCGAAGGCAACGGCGTACTGTAAACCGGGTGGAAAATCGGCCCTGAGCTGTTCCAGGCTGGTGCGAATCGCGTGGGCGGTTTCCAGGGCGTTGGTGTTGGGCCGCTGGGTGATGCCCAGACCGATAGCTTCCTGGCCGTTGAAGGTGAGGTCGGTGCCGTAGTTCTCGGCCCCCAGTTCGACACGGCCCACGTCTCTGAGGCGGATAAGCGAGCCGTCAGAGTTTGTTTTCAGCACCAGATTCTCGAACTCCTCCGGGCTGGTCATGCGGCTGACGGCCCGCAGGTTGAACTGATACTGCTGGTCGTCGGGGGCGGGCTGCTGGCCAATCTGACCGGCCCCCACCTGGATGTTCTGCTCACCTACAGCGTCGGCCACGTCCTGGGCAGTCAAACCCCTGGCCGCCAGTCGAGGCGGATCGAGCCAGAGCCGCATGGCATATTTGCGTTCGCCAAAGATCTGAATCGAGCCAACGCCGGGAATCCGTTTCAGACTGTCCAGAAGATAAATATCGGCATAGTTGCTCATGAACAGGCTGTCGTACTGCTTGTCCTGAGCATAGAGGGCAATCGCCATCAAAAAGTTGCTCGACTGCTGGTTTACCACCACGCCGGTCTGCGTCACCGAGGAAGGCAGGAGCGGCTCTACCCGCGACACCCGGTTCTGGACGTTGACCGTAGCAATATCGGGATCTTGGCCCGCGTCAAACGTGACGGTGATCTGGCTGGTGCCGTCGCTGCCGCTGCTGGAGCTGATATATTTCATGCCCTCGACGCCGTTGATCTCCCGCTCTAGCACGTTGGTGACGGCGTTTTCCACGGTTTCGGCATCGGCCCCGGTGTAGTTGGAAGACACCACTACCTGCACGGGGGCAATCTCAGGAAACTGGGCAATTGGCAGGGTGAAGCCAGCAATCGCACCCAGAAACACGATCACAATCGAGATCGCCGTTGTGAAGATGGGGCGCTTGATGAAATAGTTGACGAACATGGAAGTCTGGGGGGTGAAGGAAATCGGATAGCCGATGCGGAACTGATGCAGTTACAGCAATTTCCATTTCAGTCAGCTACAGGAGGGGGTGTGGGGGCGGTGCCCCCACACAGGGGCGTAGCCCCTGCACCCCACTGTTAATCCGTGGTTTATTGATCTGAAAACCGCTGTAATACTTAACCAGCACAAGTCAAACCAGCGCAAAAACAGCCTATCCGAGGCTATTAGCGCAGAGAAAATCTTCAGGTAGATAATCGATTAGCAGACAGATTGGGAAACAGAGCCAGGAACAGACCGAGTACTGAACTGAAACTCTTAAACGCTCAAGTGTTAAAGCTGACAGTAGCAGCGTTTATCGTGTTCAGAACACTAGCAGAAGTCAGTTGAAATAGCATCGTCTGTCTGGGTGATTTTTGAACATACAGCCCTAGGACAACCGATAGGTGAATCAGCCGATTTCGGGAAACACAGGTTTGAGGAGCAGAACCAGAGCCGTAGACACACGACGCACCTGAAACGGAGTTTTGACAACCAGCGGCTTCTACAAGTAGAGTTCCAACTCCGCCGCTGAGACCCTAACGCCATTTTATGCGTTTCAACCGGGCTTGAAGCCCAGCTAGGGAAATTTTACCAATAGTATACCTGTTCTCCAGTAGCGTGAGATACCTGGCGCAGGAGGCACTGTGCAGCAGCCCTTTAGTTGGGGAGCCAGGCTTCCCATTGGCTCAGGTCCGGTCTGAGCCATCGGAACGTTTGGAAGTTCTGGAATTGGAATCTCTAGACTCGGTTGGTTGGGGCGATTCACGCCCTGCTTCAGCGGGCTGTGTGCGGTTTTGCGCCTGATCCATTAGTCGAGAGGCGGGAGACAATTCTGAGCGCTCAGCCAAATCGAGGTCGGCAGCATTGTTGAACCAGAGGGCCTGATGGGGCACCCCTACCGAAATACCCGCCCGATCAAAAGCCAGCTTGAGGCGGCGGCGATATTCTCGCGCTACTTCCCACTGCTTCAGGGGCTGGGTTTTAATCCAGAGCCGCACTGTGGCCCCGGCATAGTCAAGGTTTTCCACACCCAACAACTGGGGCTTCTCCAGAATCAGCTCCCGCCAATCGGGGTCGGTACTCAGGGACTGAGCCACCTCGTCGATCACGGCCAGCGCCTGATCGATGTCGGCCTCGTAGGCGACGCTGATGTTCAGATCTACCCGAGACCACTCTTTCGAGAGGTTCTGCACCACCGAAATCGAACTGTTGGGAATCGTGATCAGATGGCCCTGGGAACTACGCAGCTGGGTGATCCGCAGGTTCATGTTTTCAACCAGGCCCGACATTTCGCCAATCATCACCACATCGCCAACGCCGTACTGGTCTTCCAGCAAAATCAAAAACCCATTGATCACGTCTTTGATCAGGTTCTGGGAGGCCAGCGACACGCCCACCCCGGCAATACCGGCCAGCGTCAGCACCCCAGGGTTGATGGCAATCCCGATCGCGGCAACGGCGATCATCAGGCCAATGCTGCCCAACACCAGCACCGCGATGCTCTTGGCTACCCGCGAGAAGGTCGTGAACCGGAGAATCAGCCGCTGGGAAGTATCGGTGGCCAGGCTGGTGCCGCTCTGTAAGGCCCAAAACAGGTGGTCAATCAGCACCTCGCTAAACCGAATCGCCAGATAGGTGAGCACCACCACCGCTAGCAGCCGCACTGGAATCTGCACCCAGGCCAGAATCAGGGGCCGCAGCCAGCGCGTCTGGGGAAACAGGCTGACCAGCGCCACGATGCCGCCGCCCCAGAGCAGGAGCTGTAAAAGCTGGAACAGCCGCCGCTTGATATCGTTGAATCGCTGGCGCTGCTGG
The DNA here is from genome assembly GCA_046080625.1 of Elainella sp. Classification (GTDB taxonomy): domain Bacteria; phylum Cyanobacteriota; class Cyanobacteriia; order Elainellales; family Elainellaceae; genus Elainella. The sequence goes on from JBJTUI010000335.1 coordinate 10,095, forward strand.
TTGGCCGTCTGCTGCTGGAGCAGGGCGGTTGTAGATTCGGGCATCTGGGTGGCCGAGAGTTCGCTAGAGGCAGAGCGCGACTGGGCCGAGAGTCCGCGCCGCTCTCGCCGCAACCGACGCTGGAGCGAGGTGACGATCAGGCTGAGGCCGCCCACCAGCAGCAAAATTGCCCCGGCCCAGATCGCCTGCTGGCGGATAAAGTCGGGCTGGCGTTCGCTGA
>JBJTUI010000336.1:0-5008 GCA_046080625.1 Elainella sp.
GGCAATCTGCCCTCAAACTGAATCGCGAAACGGTTCAAAGCAGGCTTCCAGTCCCGGATGGGCATGGTCCACTTCTTGGATAGGTTGGCGATAGCTAGATACACCACCAATGCTATTGAGTCAGTGAATATGTGTTTGCGAAAAGTGACCCAGAATCACCGCATCTTTCCCAACGATGAAGCTGCACTCAAGGTGGTGTATCTAGCTATCGCCAACCTATCCAAGAAGTGGACCATGCCCATCCGGGACTGGAAGCCTGCTTTGAACCGTTTCGCGATTCAGTTTGAGGGCAGATTGCCCAAAGATCTCGCCTGACACAAAATAATTGACAGACCCGGAAACCAAGCAATTCAAGAACTGTTGGATAACCCTGACATTCACTGTTTAGAGCTTCACTAAATATGTAGCTCCTTATATATATGTAGCTCCTTATATTTATTTTCAATTGGAAATAGTTAACTCTTGCCGGGTACGGCTTTCAAAAATCGGCAAAATCACCTAAGCACCTGACGCATAAACTTCCGGCTCAACCCCCGCTAATTTTTGCCTTGTAGCCCAGCTTGGTCAGCACTTCCAGCAGCTTTTGCTTGTGGTCGCCCTGGATTTCGATTGTGTTATCTTTCACCGTGCCGCCAGAGCCGCACTGGGTTTTGAGCTGTTTTAACAGGGCCGCCAGGGTTTCGGGGCTGGACTGGAAGCCGCTGATCACCGTCACGGTTTTGCCTTTGCGTCCGGCCCGACTGGCCTGCACCCGCACATTCTGCTGGTTGGGCGGCAGGTCGGGGGTGGCCCGCTCCAGCGCCTCGGGGTTGGGACTGCCGAACTCAGAATAGACAACGCGGTTTTTGGGGCCGGTTTGGGGATTGCCAGAGTTTGCCATAGGAGCTGAGGAATAGGCGGAGAAGTAGGCGGGCGGAACTTTCTAGCAGAACTTTCCGATAAAATACGAGAACTATTCCCTTATCCTAGTTCAGCCTGTGACGCTAATTTCTGTCTCCTCGGATTCTTCGACGCTCCCGGCTCAGCGCCCCGATGCCCTCGGTCGATTTGGTCAGTTTGGCGGCAAATACGTGCCCGAAACCCTGATGCCCGCCCTGGCCGAGCTGGAGGCCGCCTACTACCAGTACCGCAACGACGCCGAGTTTAAGCAAGAGCTGGATGGGCTGCTGGGCGACTATGTGGGGCGGGCCACGCCGCTCTACTTTGCCGAACGTCTCACCCAGCACTACGCCAGACCCGACGGCAGCGGAGCCCAGATCTACCTGAAGCGCGAAGACCTGAATCACACGGGTGCCCACAAGATCAACAATGCCCTGGGGCAGGTGCTGCTGGCCAAGCGGATGGGGAAACAGCGGATCATTGCCGAGACGGGAGCCGGACAGCACGGCGTCGCTACGGCCACGGTCTGCGCCCGGTTTGGGCTGAGCTGCATCATCTACATGGGCGTCCACGACATGGAGCGGCAGGCGCTGAATGTGTTTCGGATGCGGCTGATGGGGGCGGAGGTGCGCCCGGTGGCTGCGGGGACAGGGACGCTGAAGGACGCGACTTCTGAGGCAATCCGCGACTGGGTGACGAACGTCGAAACCACCCACTACATTCTCGGCTCCGTGGCTGGACCACATCCCTACCCGATGATCGTCCGCGACTTCCAGGCGATTATTGGTCGCGAAACCCGCAGCCAGTGTCAGGAAAAGTGGGGCGGTCTGCCCGATATTCTACTGGCCTGCGTCGGCGGCGGCTCGAACGCGATGGGCCTGTTCCACGAGTTTGTGGAAGAAACCAGCGTCCGCTTGATTGGCATTGAGGCCGCAGGCGAAGGGGCCGATACGGAGAAACACGCTGCTACCCTGACGCGGGGCCGGGTGGGCGTACTGCACGGGGCCATGAGCTATCTGCTGCAAGACGAAGACGGCCAGGTGATCGAACCCTACTCGATCAGTGCCGGACTGGACTATCCCGGCGTCGGCCCGGAACACAGCTACCTGAAGGATCTGGGTCGGGCCGAATATTACAGCGTCACCGACCAGCAGGCGTTAGAAGGCTTCCAGACCCTGTCGCGGCTGGAGGGCATTATCCCGGCTCTGGAGACTTCCCACGCCATTGCCTATCTGGAAACCCTCTGCCCCCAGCTCAGCGGTAGCCCCAAGATCGTGATCAACTGCTCCGGGCGCGGCGACAAGGACGTGCAGTCGGTGATCAAGCAACTGAATCTGGATTAGCGCCTGCTAGTGCTTCAGCACGATCCGATAGCGGGCTTTACCAGCGTGCAGGTGAGCCAGGGCTTCATTCACCTGGTCAAACGGGAAAAGCTCGGTGACGGGTTCGACGCCATGGCGGGCGGCAAACTCCAGCATTTTAGCTACCGTAGCCGGACTGCCCAGCGGACTGCCCGAGACGGATTTTTGGCCCAGAATCATCGGGAAGATGGACAGGGAAACCGGACTGGGGACGACCCCAACAAAGTGCAGCCTGCCTTTCGGCTTCAGGGCCGTGATGTAGGTGGCCCAGTCCAGATCGGCGTTGACGGTCGAGAGGATCAGGTCCAGCGTTCCGGCGATTTGCTGCACCGATTCGGGATCGCGGGAGTTGACGAAATGGTTCGCTCCCAGTTCGCAGGCTTCGGCCTCCTTGTCTGCCGAGCTGGAAAAGGCCGTAACATCGCAGCCCCAAGCCCGTAAAAACCTGAGCGCCATATGGCCCAAACCGCCGATGCCGATGATGCCGACGTGGTCGGTGGGTTTGACGTCAAACTGGACAATCGGGTTAAATACCGTGATGCCGCCGCAAAACAAGGGGCCAGCGGTTTCGGGGCTGAGTCCTTCCGGCAGGGGGACGACCCATTCCTGATGACCCCGCACCCGGTCAGCAAAGCCGCCGTACCGGCCTACAATCGTTTGCTCGGCGGTGGGACAGAGGTTGTGGTCGCCCGACATGCAGGCCGAGCAGTGCATACAGGAGTCGGAAAACCAGCCTAAACCCACCCGCTGGCCTAGCTTCAGGGTGGTGACGCCCTCGCCCATGGCCGCCACGGTGCCCACAACTTCGTGCCCTGGCACAAACGGATACTGGGTGATGCCCCAGTCGTTGTTCAACATACTCAGGTCGCTGTGGCAAAGGCCGCAATATTCCACCTGAATTTCGACCTCTTCAGCCTTCAAGGGGCCGGGTTCATACTCAAACGGCTTGAGGTCAGCACCGGGCGCATCGGCGGCATAGGCTTTAATCGGCATGGCAGTTTTCCAGAATCCAAACGGCTGAGCCAAGTCTGAATCACTGCTCAGACTTCAGCTGCTCTTGCCAGTATATAGAAATTCTGGGACGCTACAAGTTCAACCAAAACAGATCAATACAACAATACAATTTGATATAAACCAACATGAACTGAAGATAAATTTGACAATGACTTCGAGAAGTTCTGGAAGAACTGTTGTAGTTCAGTTTGGGATATTCGCCCGTAGAGATCTTAGCCTGTAGAGATGTGGGCCTGTAGAAATGCGAACCTGTAGAAATGCAGATCAGCCGAGGTCGCCGCTATCCCAGGCTGCCGCAAAGAAATCGAGCTCGCACTGCATGGCGTAGCGGTAGGTGGAATCGGTCAGGGGTGAGGGCGAAGCGTAGCGATCGGCCAGGTCAGCCAACTGCTGGGCCAGGGGCTCAAAGGTGTCGCTGCTGTAGGTCTGAATCCAGTCGCTGTAGCTGTGGGCAGGAATACCCTGGGTCAGATTCTGGGCGGCCAAGCTCTGGCCCAGAAAGGCGTAGAGCCGCATGCAGGGCAGCATGGCTACGGCGGTTGTTCCAACGGGCTGGCTCCAGGCGGTGGCCAGCAGAAAGTCGGTATAGCGTCGGGTGGCGGCACCGGGTTCCACCTGGCCCAGATCAACACCCCACTGGCTGGCATAGCTCTGGTGTAGGGTGAGTTCCTGTAAAACACCCCCGGCCAGATCGTGGAAAATTTGGAACCCTTGCCAGTCGGTTACTTTAGCAGCAGCGATGCTGTAGGCCCGGGCGAAAGCTTCGAGAAAAAAGGCGTCTTGACCAACATAGTAGGCAAACTTGGCCTTAGCCAGACTGCCGTCGCCGATCCCCTGCACAAACGGGTGATCTAGACAGGCCAGAGCCAAATCGTGATGGGATTTCCAGAGAGTTGCAGCTAGAGACATTGAAAACAGAGTAGGTGCAAACGGAATAGGTGCAAACGGAATAGGTGCAAACAGAGTCAGACTGGGAGGACTCGAAAAACCGCTGAAAGGGCAAAAAAGGGGCGCAAAACGCCCCCTTTTCCATCTAGTCAATCTAGAAACCTTGAGTAATTCAATTGACGCTGGCTTTAGCGGCCATCTTGGCTTCACCACCCACCAGTCGCTCGTAGGCGGCGCGGATCTTCAGACCGACCAGCACCTGGAACAGGCCCGTGCCGTTGGTCGAACCGGGATATTCCTTGTGGTGCAGCAGCAGTTCGGTCATCTCGCCATAGAATTTGGTCGAGGTGTTGCTGAGGTGGCTCTCGATGTAGATCACCTCTTCCAGCCGGTCAAACTGGCCATCTACCTCCAGCATCGAGACGCTGTTGCCGTAATATTCGTCGGGACCATAGAACATCTTGATGCCGGGATAGGAGCAGGTCAACTTGCGGCCACAGGGACGCCAGTCAATCGTCGAACCCTCGTCAAACAGGTAGACTGGCTCGAAGCCTTCCACGTCGTCTTTCTGCACCAGTCGCACCCGCAGGACTTTGCGCTCGGTGTCGTTGGGGATCAGGTTGGTAGGCAGCACCTGGATCACCGTATCGGCATATTGCTTCTGGGGATCGATAAAAGCGTTGAAGTCGGGGCGGCGCGAGTTGATCTGGGCCAGCACGTCTTCATAGGTGTGGCCACGCTCGGCCATGTCGCGCTGGATCTTCCAGGCAATTTTCACCTCGTCGTCGATATCGAGGTAAACGCTGAAGTCGAGCAGTTCGCGGACGCGCTCGTCGTACATCGGGTGCAGCCCTTCGATCACCACA
>JBJTUI010000337.1:0-5109 GCA_046080625.1 Elainella sp.
TCAGCTTGCGCCCCACCTCCTGCGGCGAGATGCAACCTGGCAAGATTATCTGGCGCTGCGGGATGACGCGAATTCAGACTGGCGGAAGCTAGCATTTCACCAAGGATGGCTGTGGATAGAAATGGGAACAGAAGGGCCGGAACATGCTTCCTTTAGCGATCTGATGACGATAATTTTTGGGTTTTGGGCCTTCCTCCATCCCGAGGTTGAGCTGCAATCCTACGGACGCTGTTTGATTGAGCAACCCGACACCCAAGCCTGCGCACCCGATCTGGTTTTGTACAAGGGAGACATCATTCCCAGGTGGCAGCCCGGTGAACCCCGCCGCATTCTGCTCGATCAGCATCGACTGCCTGACCTGGTGGGCGAAATTGCCGATACAACGTTGGGGATCGATCTAGACGAACAAAAGCAGCTCTACGCCAGCTTGGGCATTGCCGAATATTGGGTGATTGACGTAAAAGGTACGCGGCTATTTGCCTTTGGCCTCACTTCCACAGGCAAGTATGAAGCAATCGGCATCTCCCAGGTGTTGACCGGTCTAGATCTCTCACTGGTTGACCAAACGCTGGAACGCTTGAGCGCAGAGACGAATACCGCCGCCGCTAACTGGTTGATGCAGCAGCTGCAAACAAATTGACGAATCCGCCACCACACTGGAATAGAGCCTATCCATCCAACAGCCAACAGAGCCCGGTCAGGCCCAGTTGCCCAGCAGGATCACCGGACTCCAGTAAAACGGATGACGGTAGGCCGGATTCTGGAGCATAGCGAGCTGGGCCTGACGCAGTGCTTCGGCTTTAGTTGCATCCGGTTGAGCCAGATTCTCGTAGAGCTGGCCCATCAGCTCGGCCATCGCTGAGTCACTCACCGACCAGAGGGTAGCCATCGTGCTTCTGGCTCCGGCCCGCACCGCAATCCCCGCCAGGCCCAGGGCCGCCCGGTCATCGCCTACCGCAGTTTGACAGGCACTCATCACCAGCAGCTCAATCGGCTGACGGCGATTCAAATTGGCCGTTTGCAGCAGCGTACTCAGCTGATTCACCTGAATCTCACTATCCCAGGTCAGAATAAAAGTCGTTTCTAGATTGCCGCCCGCCTGGGCGTGGGTGGCCAAATGCACAATCGGGGCCGGTCGAGCATTCAGAGCTGCCTCCAGATTAGGCAGGGTGAAGTTCTCGTCTAGCAGAATTTTTCCGCGATTGCCGGTCACGGCCTGAATCTTATCGAGCTCCTGTTGAACTGCGGGCAGCCCCGGAAAGTTCTGGCGCGGTTGCGTCAGGCCCAGCATCAGCACATCCAACCGCTGGCGCTGCGAATTGCCCGAGGGCAGCAGCTGTAGCCTCGGCGCTAACGCCAGACTGTAATTCTCAATCAAATAGTGCTGACCATCGTAGAGAACCGCCATAGGAATAGTTTGGAGAGCGCTATCCAGCACAAACACAATAGTCTTGACAGCACTGCGGTCGAGTTCATCCCGCAGGGGGCGAATCAGCCGATCATACAGGGCTGCCTCCAGCTCTAGGGTCTGATCCGTGGCTTGAGGAACAAGGGGCTGCTGCTGTAGACCGTTCTGCAACTGGTTGATCGTCTGCACCAGATCCGCTTGGGCTACAGGAACCGTCCGGTGCAGCAGAGGTTGCTGGGGCAGGCTCAGAATTACTTCCAGTCGGTCGGGTAGGAGAATCGGATAGAGCACTGCCGCTTCTGGGTCGAACTGGTCGAGCTGAACCGGCTGGGCATTCAGACAAGCTGCCCGAAAGAAATTCTCCAGTTCGGCCAGTTGAAGTGATTCAATCGTTTGGCGGGCCTGCTCTAGTCTGGCAGGGCTGGGGGTTCCATCGGGCTCATGTTCCAGCAGCAAACTCACCAACTGTCGGTGGATCGGCTCGGCGCTGTTGCGAAACGAAATTTGCAGGTCAGCGCTGATGCCCACCAGATCGCTGCGCAGCAGCTGCAAGGTTGAAATCGCGTTAGTATAGGCAGAAATTGCCTCCGTTTGTTTACCCTCGGCTTGCAGAATTCGTCCCAGCTGCCATTCCCAGCGGTAGCTCATTTCATTCGCGTTGAGCTGTTCTGATAGTTTCAAGGCTGATTCGGTCAGGCGTTTTGCTTCCGGCCACTGCTGCGCCTGTTCATATAGACTGCCCAACTGCCCCAAAGCAAACGATGCGGCTTTGCGATCTCCCAACTGGCTGGCCTGCTGCTGAATCATCCTCAACCGCTGGGCAATTGGCAGAACAGCGGCAGACTGTTCGGGGTCAGCAGCGAGCTGCACCAGGTTTAGCCATTGCTCAGTGTAGTTTAGATTGGCGTAGAGGCTGGCCCGACTCAGGGGGAGCTGATCGATCTCAGCCGCAACTTCAGCGATCAGCGAGCGACTCTGCTCGATCAGACCGTCTTTAAGAGCCGCACCAGCCCAATTCAGCTTGGCCTGAATCCGACTCAGGAGAGTGGTGGCTCGGCCCGCAGCCTGCTGATAGGCCAGTCGGGCCTCATAGTTGGCATCCCGGACGTAGTTCAGATTGCCCAAACTGATCCAGGTCGCCGTTTGGGCCGCCGCGTCGTTTAGCCGCTCGGCAATCGTCAGGCTCTGCTGTAGGGCGCTGTCCGCCTGATCAAACTGCCCCGATAGCCGCAGGGCATCGCCCAGATTGCGCAGGGCCGCAATGACCAGAATCGAATCGGGCTGGGTTTGCAATTGGGGCAGCAGCTGTTCCAATCGGTCGGTGGCCCGCTGGTAGAGACCGAGCGTTTGCAGGGCTTCGGCCTGGTGAATCGTCGTCCGCCCCAGCCCCAGCAGATCGTTGAGCTGGGTATAGAGGGCCGCGGCCTGCTCCCAGGTGCCCAGGGCGGCTTCCGGTTCGCCTGCGGTCAATTGCAGCTCGCCCTGGAGTTCCAGGGTTTGGGCCAGAGGCTCGGGGGGAACGGGGGTTTGGCTGTTTAGCAAGGCCAGACTCTGCTGAATCGCCGCACGCGCTGCGGCCCAGTCACCTGTCTGCTGATGGAGCAGCGCCAGATTCCGCAGGGCAATCGCGACCCCCACTGGGTCGGCTTCAGCCTGATAGGCCAGAATGGCCTGCCGCAACAGGAGAATCGCCTGGTCAACCTGTCCCGCTTCGTACAGGGTTTTGCCGCGCTCTACCAGCTGGGAGGCGCTGATCTGGGGCTGTTCTGCTACGAGGCAGGGCGAGTTTTCTGCTCCCCCGTCAACAGACTCCGGACAGCCTGGAACGGTCGCCGATGGAACCGGAAGACTGGCCAAACCGGGAACTCCCAGCCCGATCCAACCAGCCGTGAGCAGGCCGACGATCAGCCAGCGCCAGCGCCGCAGCCCCTGATGCAACCTGGTTACAAGGGCGTCAACAGAACGGAAAAGTAGATGCCGTTTTCTTGCCATGTGCGCTCCTCCGAATCTACAGTCACCAGGGGAAGTCCCCAATCCAACCGAACTGCGAAGTAGTCTCCAGTCTGCCAGAGCAACCCCAGCCCAGTCCCGACCAGCAGATTCGGATCAGGATTGTTGGCCTCTAGATTCCAACCCGTACCCACGTCGAGGAAGGGGGCAATTTGCAGGCTGCTGTCCAGGTCGCGAAAGCGCAGGATTGGAATCCGCAGTTCGGTTGAGAACAGCGCCCCATTGTCCGTGAGCAGGGCATCCTGGCGATAGCCGCGCACGGTGCGCCGTCCGCCCAAGCCAAATTGCTCCACCGGCACCAGCGCCGCATCGGCCAACTGCACATCGCCCCTGACCAGCAGCAGAGTTTCGGGGGCAAGCAGCCGCACCCACTGGCCCTGCCCCCGCCAGGAGAAAAAGCTGCGGTTGGGTTCGTCGGGGAAAGCGGGTGCCTCGCCCAAAAGATCCAGGCCCAAACTGAACTGGGAGCGGAAGGCCAGGACATGCTGGCTGCTGCGCTGGGTGTAGTCCTGAAACAGGCGCAGGGCCGTAACTCGGGTTTGGCCGTCTTCAGTGGCCCCAGCAGAAATCGGGAAGCCGGTCGGCTCCAGACCGCCGCCAAAGTCACTGTCGATTGACAGTTCGGTTTCGCTGTTTTGATAGGAGGCGGTGATACCCAGGGCGAATTCTTCGCGAACGGTTTGGATCAGGGGTTGACGAACGCTCAGCTCCAGATATTGGGATTCGGAGGTGATATCCAGATCGTTCTCGCCATCGCCATCCCGGTCGTATACTGGCTCAATCACTTCACTGGTCGCGACTCCAGCCGCCAACTGCACGGTGCCATTGCGGGGGTTGATCGGCAGAGTATAGCTGGCGTCAAAGGTATTGCTACCGTCGGTGTTGGCATAGCTGAAGCTGAGCCGGTCGCCCCAGCCCGTCAGATTGGCCTCCGCTAGCTCCAGGCCGCGTTCAAAGCTGCCGACGCTGGGGGAGCGGTCGTTGTTCAGATCCAGAGTGGCGCTAAAGCTATCGGCCTCTAGCACCTGAACCTCTAGCACACTCGTGGCGGGCCGACTTCCGGCTTGCAGATCGGCGTTAATCGTGGCAATCAACGGATCAAGCTGGAGCAGCTGTAAACCCTCCAGCAGCCGATTGACGTTAAGCGGAGTAGAAACCGCCAGGGCAATTCGACTGCGCAGATAGGCCGGACGTAGCCGCCGGGTGCCGCTGATGTTGATCGCCTCTAGCCGCCCTTCAATCACCTGGATCCGAATGACGCTGTTGCTGAGTCGCTGTTGGGGAATGATCGCTCCGGAGGTGACATAGCCGCGCTCAACGTAGTACTGCGTGATCGCCGAGCGGGCTTGGAGCACGTCGGAAAAGCTGAGTTCCCGATCGACTGTCATCCGCGACCCGTCGGGTGGAGTTTCGGTATCAGCCGGGTCGGGGGCCACCGCCCGTCGCGCCACCTCGGCCAGCAGCTCGGCGTCAAACACAGTGCTGCCAGTGACTTCAAATCGCTCAACTCGCACGGTCACGGGCACTTCCAGATCGGGGGCTTCGGGCACCACGGGCAGGGGCGCAGGCAGCAAATCTTCTGGCGGCGGCAGGGTAGGCAGGGGCTGGTCGGGCAGATTGGGTTCGGGAATCCGGACAGGCGGAATTAGCGGCGGGCCGGACGGGTTGGCGGGGCGCTCGATCTGGGCTAA
>JBJTUI010000338.1:0-3690 GCA_046080625.1 Elainella sp.
TATCTCCACATTCCAGGTCTGCCTCTTCATTTGTATATAGCGTTTTCTAGCTGAAAACTCGTGAATGGACGCCATATTTAGCGCAGTCTGGATTAAATCGGTCAGCTTATTAATGAAAGTTTACTTTTGGGATAGCAAAAACCTGATGATCTGGCCTGCTCTCTGTCGCTGAGTGCTTGACCGATGCTGGCCTCTCGCCTGAGGATAGGCGTAGGTTCATAATTCTTTACCTTCACCATGACCTCTACCCCCTCAATGCCTCCCGGCCCAGCTGTCTCCCTAGCTGTCTCCCCGGTTGTCTCCCCAGGTATCCCCGTCTCGAATCGGCCCCTGTGGCGCTTGGCCTGGCAGCGAATTCGTCAGCGCCCGCTGCAATATGCCCTGTGCGTCCTGGGGATTGCCCTGGGCGTGGCGATGATGGTGTCGATCGATTTGGCCAACGGTTCGGCCCAGCGGGCTTTTGCCCTCTCTACCGATGCGGTGACGGGGCGGACGACTCACCGAATTGTGGCCGTGGCTCCGACGGGGGTGGACGAGAGTATTTATAGCGAACTTCGCCAAAATTTCAACCAAATTCCGACATCGCCTGTGGTGGAAGGGTTTGCCCTAGTAGACGAACTGGATGCCCAGCCCTACCGGCTGGTGGGTCTGGATCTGTTTGCTGAATCGCCGTTTCGCAGCTATTTTGGCGAAGTCCAAAGCCAGGGCACGGGGTTCGTGCAGTTTCTCACGGACGCGGATACGGTGGTGCTGTCGCAGGAGGTGGCGGACCAGTACGGGCTAGAGTTGGGCGATTCGCTGCACCTGAATATTGCGGGGCAGGCCCATCCGGTGAAGCTGGTGGGGACGCTGGCCACAACGGATCGAACCAATCGGCGCGCCCTCAGCAATATTCTGTTTGCCGATATTGCCACGGCCCAGGAGCTGTTGGGGCAGGTGGGGCGGCTCAGCCAGATTGATTTGATCACAACCGATACGGCGCAGCTGGCGCAGCTGGAGGCTAACCTGCCCCAAGGGCTGAAGCTGGAAACTGCTGAGGCTCAAAAAAATGCGGTGCAGCAGATGACGGCGGCGTTTGAGCTGAACCTGACGGCCCTGAGCCTGCTGGCGCTGGTGGTCGGGATGTTTTTGATCTACAACACTGTTACCTTTAGCGTGATCCAGCGGCGTCCAATTTTTGGAGTATTGCGCTGTCTGGGTGTAACCCAAGGCCAGATTTTTACGTTAATTCTGGGTGAGGCGGCTATATTCAGCGTGATTGGTTCTGTGTTGGGTGTGGGGCTGGGAATTATCCTAGGCCGCAGTATTGTCGGATTGATTACCCAAACCATCAACGACTTTTACTTTGTGGTCACTGTGCAGCAGGTGACGCTGTCTAACCTGACGATTCTCAAAGGGCTGATCATCGGGATTGCTTCGGCGCTGGTGGCTTCGGCTCTGCCCGCATGGGAGGCAATGAATACGCCGCCTTCGCTGATTTTGCAGCGCTCGACCCTGGAGAGTCGGGTGTTGCAGCTGTTGCCGAAGCTGGTGCTGGCCTGGGCGGGGCTGACCGGGGCCGGAATTCTGCTGCTGCGCTGGCAGACGGCGGGGCTGGTGGCAGCTTTTGCAGGTCTGTTTGCGGTGCTGCTGGGCGCGGCTCTGCTGACGCCGCCTCTGATTGCGCTGGTGCTGCGGGGTTTGGAGCCGCTGGGCCAGAGGCTGGGTGTGCTGGGGCGGCTGGCCCCCAGGGATATTCTGCGCTCGCTCAGCCGCACGTCGGTGGCGGTGGCGGCCCTGATGGTGGCGGTTTCGGTGATCGTTGGCGTGTCGATCATGGTGGGCTCGTTCCGGGGCACGGTTGTCAGCTGGCTGGACCAGACGTTGCAGGCGGATATTTACGTCTCGCCCCCGACCACAACCGCCAACCGGGTGATTGGCAAGCTCGACCCGGAGGTGGTGACGGCAGCTTCCCACTGGCCCGGTATTGCCAAAGCCGTGTCCTACAATGACGCTGAGGTGCGGGTGGTGGAGTTCGACAAGCAGGTGAAGCTAATTTCGGCGGATGGCGATGTCTCCCAGGGCCAGCGGCCCTACGCCTGGATCAGGCCAGATTTGCGGCCCGACCCCTGGCGGGAGCTGGACAAGGGCGAGGGGGTGATTATCTCGGAGGCGCTGCTGCTGCGCCAAGGCATTCAGGATGCGCCTCAGCAAATTACGCTGGAGACGCCCCTGGGCAACCAGACCTTCCCCGTTCTGGCCGTGTTCTACGACTATTCGTCTGACCGGGGCACGATCATTCTGGACAACGACCGCTATGAGCAGATCTGGCAGGACAGCAGCATTGCCTCGCTGGGTCTGTTTGTCGAGCCGGGAGCCGACACGGAGGCAATCGTCACCCAAATTCGCGACCAGTTCCGGGGCCGCCAGGATTTGAGTGTCCAGTCGAACCGTACCCTGCGGGAAGAGTCGCTGATTATCTTTGACCGAACGTTTGCCATCACCAATGCCCTGCGCCTGCTGGCGGTGGTCGTCGCGTTTATTGGGGTGCTGAGTACGCTGATGAGTCTGCAGTTAGAACGGACTCGCGAACTGGGTATTCTACGCTCGACCGGGATGACGCCCCGCCAGCTCAGCAGTATGACGTTGCTAGAAACCGGCCTGATGGGCACGATGGCCGGAATTTTTGCTATGCCTCTGGGCTACGCACTGGCCTGGATTCTAATCTATGTGATCAACGTCCGCTCGTTTGGCTGGACGCTGCAAATGGCCCTTCAAGGCAAGTATTTCTGGCAGGCGCTGCTAGTGGCCATCGTCGCGGCGCTGCTGGCCGGGATCTATCCGGCGTTCCGGCTGGGCCGAATGAACATCTCGACGGCAATCCGGCAGGAGTAGAGGGCTGCTTGAATCGCATTGCTGAGATACGGCGTCAAAGTTGATTTCTCAGTGAGTTGCAGAACATGGTTGTATAAAACCTAAGCAGACCGCATACTGAGTGAACTGCCCCGCTGCAAGCAGCGGGGCATCGAACCTCCGAACCTTTGTGATCACACTGACGCCCCAAGAGGCGGGGAATGTACCCGTGACATGATTCAATAATCATTTGCTATAGGGCACCTCGAAAAATTGTTTCAGGGGAGTCTCAGATTGAGATAGGTGTGAGATCATAATAGGAGAGGCAATGAAGTGAAAGACAGATGAGCCAAGCTGGATTTTGGGACTGGGAAGAATGCCAAGCCAAACTGATGCAGAAGAAGGATTTACTGGCGCGGCTCAACCAAATTGTGCCTTGGGAAGCCTTTCGTCCGACCTTAGAGCAAATTATCATAAACCCCGCAAGAGCAATGCAGGACGCAAACCTACTGATGTGGTGGTGATGTTTAAGTTGCTGGTGCTGCAACAGTTGTACAACATTAGCGACGAAGAACTGGAGTATCAGGTGAGCGACCGTCTGTCGTTCATGCAGTTCATGGACTTCAGGTTGGCTGATGAAGTGCCTGATGCCACAACAGTCTGGCTCTTTCGTAAACGACTGAGTGACCAAGGGCTGATTGAGGCGTTGTTTGAACAATTAGACTTGTCGGGTAATAACTCAAAAAAAGGCTGAATGGCTTATGGCATAAGGGTTACAGCGATTCTTACCCAAAATGTCTGTAAGGCTTGTCAGATGAGGGTTTCGAGGATTTTGGCTTTTATTACCCGACAAGTCTA
>JBJTUI010000339.1:0-3148 GCA_046080625.1 Elainella sp.
GCCCTGATTCCTCTCCAGGCGATGATTCTCTCTCAAGCGACGCGCTGGCGCGCTACATTGAAGCGAACAACGGTATTAGCAAACCCTGGCTGTTGACCCAACTGCGGCTCAAGAAGCTACAGGAGCGCCGCCCCAGCCTCAGCCCTGAAGCCTACGACCAGGAGCTGGCTGCCCTGCACCAGGATTTAATGAGTTTGGGCGAGTGGTGGATTGGTCTGGAGGATCAGGTGTTTTAGGAGTCTTGTAAAAATAACCTGAGCAGGCAAGGGGCTTAAGCCCCTTGTTCAAGCCAGTAGACCGATCCAGGTGATCAACTTATTCGTACAAGCTGCCTTAGAAATCCAGGAATTGGGTTTTGTGGGAATTCCGGTCGTGTTGTTGCACAAATAGCACAATCACAGCTACCACAATCATCAATATCACGCTGTAGATAGTTTCCTGTACTGCCTCCGCTGCACACTATCGGGTTATGCCCAAAACCAAACGCCTGTCCTCAGTTGCCAAAGTTGCCAAGATTGCTAAAGTTGCCAAAACTCCCAGAATAGACCTGACCGACTCCCAATATTATTTCAACCGAGAGTTGAGCTGGCTAGAGTTCAACTCTCGCATTCTGCACGAAGCCTTTGATCCGCGCACGCCGCTGCTGGAACGGCTCAGCTTCATGGCGATCTTCTGCGCCAACCTGGACGAGTTTTTTATGGTGCGGGTCGGACTATTGAAACGGCAAATGCTGGAACAGCAAATGCAGGCTGGCAGTCTGTCGGGTCCGCCTGACTACCCTTCTGCTGAATCAACTGTCGAGGAACAGCTGACCGCGATTGCGGAACGACTGCGGCCCATGGTGGCCCAGCACCATCGCCATTTTGAACAGGCGATGCGGCCCCAATTGGCGAGCCAGGGTATTCACCTCCTCGATGCGACCCATCTGAATTCGGAGCAGCAGCAGTACCTCCAGCAATATTTTGAGGACAACATTTTCCCGATTTTGACGCCGCTGGCCATCGACCCCAGCCATCCCTTTCCCTACATTTCCAACCTCAGTCTGAATCTAGTCGTGACCCTGCAGGATCAGGATTGGGATGCCCCCCAGGTTGCGCGGGTGAAGGTTCCTGCCTTACTGCCCCGGTTTGTACCGTTGCCGCTGGCTTCCCTAAAAAGACGCACAGTGCGTTGGGTGGGTGTGCCCGTTGAGCAGGTGATCGCTCAGAATCTGGGGCGACTGTTTCCGGGGTTGACGATTGTGGAGCATCATTATTTTCGTGTCACCCGCAACGCCGAGCTGGAGCTGGAAGAAGAGCAGGAAGATCTGCTGCAAGCAGTAGAGCAGGAGCTGCGGCGACGACGAACGGGCGCAACAGCGGTGCGTTTAGAGATCCAAGCTTCGGCCTCAGCTCACCTGCGCTCCACCCTGATCCAGGAGCTGAGCCTGACCGAACAGGATGTCTACGATATCGACGGGTTGGCCTGCCTGCGCGACTTGAACAACCTGGTTGCCCTGCCGCTGCCCGACCTCAAATATTCGCCCTGGACGCCCGTCACCCCTGCCTGTCTGCGGCCCAGCTATCCACCCTGGAGGAGCCACGGCTCGCTGTTTCAGTTCCCTTACTGGGAAGAGGATGCCGTCCAGAGCCGCCGAGAACCAGAACCAGAGACTCATGATTTATTTAGCCTGATTCGCCAAAGCGATCGACTGCTGCACTATCCCTACGATTCCTTCGCAACTAGCCTGCAGCGGTTTATCGAACAGGCTGCCCACGACCCAGCCGTTCTGGCGATCAAAATGACCCTGTATCGCACCTCGACCGACTCGCCGATTTTGCAGACGCTGATTACGGCAGCCGAGAACGGCAAACAGGTCGCCGTGCTGGTTGAACTACAGGCCAGCTTTGATGAGGCGAACAACATCCGCTGGGCTCGCCGATTGGAACAGGCAGGCGTTCACGTTGTCTATGGCCTGCCCGGCCTCAAAACCCATGCCAAGGTGATGCTGGTAGTGCGGCAGGAAGGCGAGGATCTGCGTCGCTATGTCCACATTGGCACGGGCGACTATAACCCCAGAACGGCTCAGCTCTATACAGATGTGGGGCTATTGAGCTGCCGCGAAGCGCTGGGGGCCGATCTGTCGGCGCTGTTTAACTATCTGACTGGCTATTCGCGTCGCTCCCAATATCAGCAGCTAGCGGTCGCGCCAATCAATCTACGGCAGCGGCTGCTCAGTTTAATTCAGCGGGAAGCAGAGGCCGCCAGAGCAGGGGTATCTGCCCGAATTGTGGCCAAGGTTGGAGCATTGGTTGATCCAGACCTGATCAAGGCGCTCTATGAAGCGTCACAGGCGGGAGTCAAGATAGACCTGATTATCCAGAGCATCTGCTGTCTCAGGCCCGGCGTGGCGGGGGTGAGCGACCGAATTAATGTGATTAGTCTGGTCGGACGTTTCCTGGAACATTCCCGCATCTTTTACTTCCACAATCGCGGGGCGGCTGAAACCTACATTAGCAGCGCTGACTGGATGCCCCGCTGTCTCGACCGGCGCGTTGATGTGATTGCGCCTGTCCAAGATCCAAACCTGGCCCAGGATTTGCAGGAGATTTTGGGAACACTGCTGGCCGATAACCGCCATGTCTGGGAGCTGCGTCCCACCGGACGCTATGTGCAGCGCCGTCCTGGCTCCAGTCGATCAGAAATCAACGCCCAGAAAATCTTTATGGCTGCGGCCAGCGCCAGCCTAACTAACCAGCGCAATTAACTCGCGCCATTAGCTTGTGCAGCTACCTCCCAACTAACTGCCTCGACTGCCTCGCGCCGCTGATTGTAAAGGTTATCAGCCCTAGCCGGGGGCAAGAATTTTATCTTCCTGCCAAGGGTGCGCTACTATTCCTATAATGGTAGGCCGCAATACATTTGCTTTATGGAGCCAAATTCACTCCTGACAGAGGTGATTCTCAGCCATCCGCAGCGCACCCTCGGCAACCTGCATCTCGACTGGAATCCGCAGCCTGGTTCCTACCTGGATTTGGAGGGCAAAACCTACGCAGTGCTGGAGCGCCGCCACCGCTATCAGTTCAAATCCGGCAAATATCGACTGCAAAAAATCGCCCTCTACGTTCAGTCGGCCATGCGCCCAGACGAACGCAGTCTGATCAACGGC
>JBJTUI010000340.1:0-9137 GCA_046080625.1 Elainella sp.
GATTGAAGGAGTCAAATTTCAGGATGGTATCGCAATCACTGACCTCGTTCGCTCCACGACCAAAAACGCTGCTTAATTCTTCTTCATACACCAGATTTGACAATAACCCTTATAGGATACTTTATTGCTTGGAGTGCTCTAACTCAGCGTTGGATTCACCGGCCAGCCTCTCCCCAACCTTCACAGGCTTGAACTATCCTAGACAGTTGAAGCCTGCTGCGACCTGACCGGAAACCGGCAGCAGGATAGGTGATGGCAGGATCTGAGGCATGGCAGGACGGTATGGCAGGACATAGCAAATGGGCCAATATCAAACGGCAAAAAGCTCGTGTTGATGCGGTTAAAGGCAAAACCTTTGCCAAAATCTCTCGGGCAATTATCATGGCGGCTCGCTCGGGTGTCCCTGACCCCGCAGGTAATTTCCAGCTGCGGACAGCCATCGAAAAGGCCAAGGCGGCGGGCATCCCCAACGACAATATTGACCGGGCGATTGCTAAGGGAGCCGGGAAACTGGGGGCAGACGGCGAGATTGAGGAAATTCGCTACGAGGGCTATGGGCCGGGAGGCGTGGCCATCCTGATCGAAGCCCTGACCGACAACCGCAATCGTACTGCTGCCGATCTGCGCGCTGCCTTCAGCAAACGGGGCGGCAATTTGGGCGAGACGGGCTGCGTCGGCTGGATGTTTGAGCAAAAGGGCGTTGTCACGATTTTTCGACCCGGCAGCGGCAAGGTCAAGTTTGTCGAGATTGATGAGGAGCAGTTGCTCGAAGATCTGCTGGAGGCCGGTGCCGAAACCTACGAATTGACCGAGGCCGAGGAAGAGGTGCCAGGGGCCGCCGTCTATACCGACCCGGCTGCGCTGGAGGGGTTGAGTCAGGCTCTGAAGCACAAGGGCTATCAGGTGGTTGAGTCGGAACTCCGCTGGATTCCGAACAACAGCGTTGAGGTGACAGACACCGAACAGGCCCGGTCGCTGCTGCGGCTGATGGATGCCCTCGAAGATCTGGACGATGTGCAAAGCGTCACGGCCAACTTTGACATGGCAGACGAACTGCTGTCGGTGAATATGATTTAGGTCATCAAGAGCGCTGTTTAATTAGCGCTGTTTACTAGCGCTGTTTAACCACTGACCTGCCCGATGAGCGCCAGCTCCACCAGTTGCTTTAACAGAGCTCTCTATCCTGGGATAGGTTAGTCAGCTCCTAACCCTAGCTCTAACCTCTGTCTTCAGCAGGGTTTAGCGACCAGATTGGTAGCAGTAAAACTAGAATGCTGATCATCGAGGTTCGTACTCTATGAGACTGAATTATTTTGCAAAACGGCTAACGACCCTGGGCCGCTGGATGGCTATGGCTCTGCTGTGTTTATCGGCCTCTGTCTGGATCTGGCAGGGTCTGCCCTTCGTCGATTCCACTGCGATGGTGAATCCAATGCTGGCGGCGACGAGAGATGCGTCCGATCAGGTGCAAGATCAGATGGAACGCAGCAAAGACTTTATTGAGAATACAAAGAACAAGGTTGAGCGAACCGCGAAAAACAATGCCAAGCGGGTTGAACAGGCCACTGACAAGGACGGCAATTTGCCGGAGCGGCGAGCTAAAAATGATGCGGCTCGGATCGAGAAGCGGGCTGAGGAAGACGCAGACCGCACCCAGCGGGCAGTAGACGCATCTAAGAATGCGGTTGAACGGGCAGCGGACAGCATTAAGGACGCTTTTGGCGGTTAGATGATATCGGTTCAAGTTAATTTGAAATAATTAGCTGGAACCAACTTAGCCATGTTCTGGAATAAGTCTGGCATACGTTCTTAAAACGCTGGATAGGGCTGATTTTCTGTAAATCCAGTCCTCTAAGCAGCTCAACACCATAACTGTATGCCAGCTTTTTCAAGCTGGTGTTGCCAGTCAGCAGATTGAGAGTGAAGGCGGTTCTCGGAATAATCCCAAATGGTCAATTAGCCTTTAGCCCAAGGGGCAGGGTTCCCAGTACTGACGAATAAAAGAAACTTATATATTTGTCTCTAAATCTAGTCAAAACCTTAAGAGATTAGGCGTTTTATTGACAGGCTTGCGTCTCTGGCTTTTACTATTCTTGAAAAGTTTTTTATACTAGGGAAAATTTAAGATGGGTGGCATACTGGGTTTCTTGATTGCAGCCGTTGTCACAGCCGTGAGCTTGCTGATTATGTCTTACATCCCCTTCCTGGGTGTTGAGGTCGATAGTCCCGGTAAAGCGATCACTGCTGGCGTTTTGTTTGGCGTCCTTAATGCATTTCTTGCGCCCATTCTGCGGTTTATTGGCGCTCCAATCAATTTTTTGACATTAGGTTTGTTCTCATTCCTGGTGAGCGTACTCATCTTTGGTTTAACGGCAAAACTGATCGAAGGTTTCCGCCTGCGCAACGGTCTAATCAGTGCCATCTTGGGCGCGATTGTTCTAGGTGTGATTAACGGCTTTCTGTTTCAGATTTTGGGAAGTCTGGGAATTGTCGCCCCGGCTTGAGGCTGGGTGAACTCCCAGGACTGAGTTTTTGCATCTACCTAAACGAAAACGATTGCTTTCACGGCTTGCCGGTATGGGTGGATTGAACCCAAAGGCCGCTCGGAAAGCAATCGTTTTTTGCGCTAGCCTAAATGGCTGCTCAGTTTGATGGCTGCTTAGTTTAAGCGGTAGCCTAACCTGTTGCAGCGGATTAGGAGATCACAATGAAATCCTGAGCCGCCAGGTTGAGGCCGTTGGTCAGGTCAGCGAACTTGCCGCCTCTGCCAAAGCCAGCCGCATCACCGTTCTCGTTGTAGAACAGGGCCCCGGTTCGCTGAATGTAGGTGAACAGTGCGTCGCTGCGGGAGGCTTCGCGCCGGTTGTCTACCGATTCAAAGTTGCCGCCCACCCGGTTTCTGGTCAGACGAGTGAAGGTGTCGCGAGTCAGCACGATCTTGTCTTCCGGTGCCGTGAAGTCGGTAATCGTGGTTGTACCCATAGCCCGCTGGTTATAACGGCGAGCCAGGCTGAATACGAACCGATCGTTACCAGCACCACCCGTGTAGGTGTCGTTGCCGCCAGCGCCGATCAGGACGTCGTTACCGCCGTTGCCGACAATCACGTTAGCCCCCCTGTTGCCAAGCAGACTGTCGTCGCCAGGGCCACCCACAAACGGATTGGGGGTCGGGGTTGGGCCAGGCGTCGGGGTTGGGCCAGGCGTCGGGGTTGGACCAGGCGTCGGGGTAGCCACATTCAGGATGTCCACTGTTGCCGAACCAGTCGTGCCAATCGCAGCGTTTCTGACGCTGGTCAGACCAAAGGTAACGGTTTCGGTGCCTTCGGCCAGAGCGTCTCGCAGGGTGGCCAGCGACACGGTTGCAGTGGTTGCGCCGGGAGCAAAGGTCACAGTCAGCGGCGGTGCGGTGAAGTCAGTCCCAGCGGTGGCGGTGCCGCCCAGGGTGAGCTGCACTTCCGAACTGCCCACTGTTTCCCCCGTCCGGGTCAGGGTGAGGGTGGTGCTAGCGCCTTCGTTCACCGAGTACGTAGCCGGAGCAAACTGGATCGTCGGGGCTGGAAGGGCAGCGGTTTGACCTACACTGGTACTACCAGAAGCGGTGACCACGAGGTTTATCCCCTCGCCATTGATTGCTACACTAGGCGAGTCGCCTGCTATGCCCGCAGTAGGAGCTGGATCTGCTACGCCAGAAGCGTTGTAGGTGCGGTAGAGGACTTCAGAACCACCATCGTAGGCCAGGACAAACCGCCCGTCATCGGCCTTCGCAACGCTGGGTTCACTGGCACTTGCTACGGTTTGAAGCGTAGACCCAACGCCAGATGCCGTGAACTGTTGGAAACCAACGTCGCTACCATCTTCCCAGGCCAACACAACGTTGCCAGCAGCATCAATCGCCACAGCGGAGTTCTGCTGCTCTCCTGTCTCATTCGTGACGTTGAATGGGGTGCCAATTGGGGTCAGGCTAGCATCTAGTGTGACGTAGAAAACGTCTTGAGTGCCAAAACCCGGTAATCCAGGGCCAGCAAAACCATGCCAGCTTACAACGATAGAAGGAGCGCCTGTACCATTCGCAACTGGCGTCACATCGACGGAAGGCTCATAGAGAGACCCAGAATTGCTGAGGGCTTCAGTAATGTCAAATGAGCCAATGGAGGTACCGCTGCTGTTGAATTTCTCGACTTGAATGGTTTCAAGACTAGAAGAATCGAGGCTCTGACTCACAACTACGAATGAGCCATCGTTAAAGGCCGCTACGTCGGGTCTACCCCCAACGCTAGAGGAAATCCCAATTGAAATCGCGCTGCCGACGGGCGTACCCGCTGTGGAGAAGCGCTGAACAAACGAGTCGTTACCATCTTCATAAGCCACCACAAAGCTACCGTCTGCTGCAATTGCAACAGTTGGTCTGCCACCACCTGCGACGCTGATATCAGCAGTGCCGAGGGGGACTCCGGCTGCACTAAACTTGCGGGCGAAAACGTCACCACCTGTTTCCCAAACTGCAACAAAGCTACCGTCCGGAGCAACAGAAACATCAGAGGGAGAAATGGATGAAGTTGCGCTAATTGGGAACTGAACGCCAGGTTGAAATGGCATAATTAACTCCTTAAAAACAACAGGAAAACCAATGTACATACACCCGCGCCGCATTAGCACAATCGGTAACGATTGCGTCAACACAAACGCTGAAGATCACTCAAGATAGATTCACTGCGGCTTCCCACTCTGTTTGAATACAGTTGCTAGTAGAAGCACAGCTGAGATTCACGACTCTGTTAGTTGGGGGCGAGTCGAAATGCTGAATTGATTGCAGGTGAGTTTTCAGATTAACCTACTCCAAGGTGTATCGTCTTTATCTACAGATGCACATAAATCAAGCTTCATAGGAAGCTTCACAATTGTCCGTTTCTGCATGATCATACGGAGGCAGTTTCGCTTCCCCAGGCTAGAAAGATCGAGATTTACTAAAGCCTCGATAAACAAAAAAAGTTTTTTGTATAAAGAATAACTTTTTGTATCGCAGCAAACTTTTATTTTTGCCGTTTTTCCCATATAGGTCAGCCGATAGGGCGACAGTCCGGTCAGAGCAATGGTTCTAAAAGATCTATCCAAAGCCAGGAGTGTGGCGGCGGCAAATCTTCTATCCTGCCAACTAGCTGTTCTGTAACCAGACGAGCCTGGGGCTACCTCCTGATTAGAACGCAAGCAGCCGACTAGCTTCAATTGAATGCCGGGGCCAATGCCCAGCGAAGTTGCAACCAAAATCTCTTCGAGGTTTTCGGATAGGTTTTAAGCTGGTTAACAGTAAGGATTACGGCCCGAACTCCTATGCCCTGGACTCCTCTGCGTAATCGCCTGCATCAGCTTCCCCTGATTCTGGCAGGGCCGATTCTGCGCCGCACTGAGGCAAATTCGGTCACGGTTTGGTTAGCCCTACAGCAACCCTGTCAGGTAACGCTGCAAATCCAGCTCGCCCAAAACGGGGAACTGGGCGAAGTGCTGCTGGGCGGTCAGCGGGCTACAGTGGCCGTTGGGCAGCATCTGCATCTTGTGGCTGTTACGGCTCAATCTACGGCTCAATCCATGGCTCAACCTACGGCTCAACGGTCGGCTTCTGGGAGCGTCGGCCTGCAACCGGGCCAGCTCTATGCCTACAATCTGGTCTTTCGAACCGCCGATGGGCAGCTTTTGAGCCTCCACCAGGCCCTCAACACCGAACATCGACCGCCGGTATCGATCAGCTATTTTGACCACGGCCTGCCGACTTTTCTGCTGCCGCCCCAGGATATCAACGAGCTGAAAATTGCCCATGGCTCCTGTCGCAAAACCCACGGCGGCGGCATCGATGCCCTGGCGATTCTGGACGATTTGATTGAACAGTCTGCGGCTCAGGTGCAGCAGCGGCCCCATCAGGTGTTTTTTACGGGCGACCAGATCTACGGCGATGATGTGGCCGACCCCTGGCTGTTTGCCCTCACGGACGCTGGAGATACCCTGCTGGGCTGGGAGGAAGAGCTGCCGATCGCTGGGGAGCCCAATCCAGCCATACCGGCCCTGAAGCCCAAGCATCTGCCGCCCGGAGAGCGCAGCAACGAGGCCGAACAGCTGGCCGGATTCACCGCTGGACTGCCCAACAAACCCGACCACGTCAATAGCCATTTGCTGGGCTTAGGCGAATATTGCGCGGCCTATCTGTTTGCCTGGTCGCCCATGCTCTGGCCTCGAGCCGAGGAGTTCCCCAGCGGGCGCGAACGCTACCGCGACCCCAAGCAAATTCAAACCTGGGATCGGGAAACCCAGGCGCTGAAAAACTTCTTTCAGCCGCTCTGGAAGGTGCGGCGTGCCCTGGCCAATATCCCTACCTACATGGTGTTTGACGACCATGATGTCAGTGACGACTGGTATCTGAATCGGGCCTGGTGTGAGCGGGTGTTGGGCAAACCCCTGGGGCGGCGAGTCGTGCAAAACGCCCTGCTGGCCTATGCGCTCTGTCAAGCCTGGGGCAACACCCCAGAGCAGTTTGCCGCCGGGGAAGCGGGTTCTGCCCTGCTGCAAGCGGCTGAGGTCTGGTCGGCCTCCAGGGGAACTGCGCCTCGGGCGGCAGCTTTGATTGGGCGGCTGGTGGGGCTACCCGACACCGATGCCAGCGGTTTGCCCCGGTTGCGCCGTGATGAGACGGTCTGGATTCTGGATCACCACCCGAGCGCCCTGCGCTGGCACTACACCCTGCGCAGCGCCTGCCATGAGGTAGTCGTGCTCGACAGCCGCACCTGGCGCGGGTATCCAATGGGCGAAGACCCGATGGCCCCACCGATGCTGCTCAGCCCCAGCGCCTTTGACCAGCAGATTCGCCAGCCCTTGCAGCAAAAGGCCGACTCGTCGCCCGTCACTACCCTGGTGATTGCTCCAACAAATTTGATTCACCTGCGGATTATTGACTGGGTGCAAGAGCTGAGCCTACAGCGGGGGCAGGTGTTTAACTATGATGTCGGCGATGCCTGGAACCTGCACAAGGAAGCCCTGGCCGAGCTGCTGGCCGCCCTGTTCGAGAGCCGCGACCGGGTGATTGTCCTGTCGGGCGATATTCACTACGGCTTTGCGGCCCGCCTCAGCTACTGGACTAGGCCGCCCCTGGTCGGCTCCAGTGGGGCTGAAGATGCAGCTGGCGAAACGGTATTCACCCAGAAATCCCGCGCCCAGGTGTTGATCCAGCTCACGTCGAGCGCCTTCAAAAACGCCGAACTCAAAACCCAAATTATTCAGACCAAGCTGAAATCGCTGGTGCCCGAACCGCCGCAGGAATGGGTCGGTTGGCACCATACCCCAGAGCTCTGGGAACTGCAAACCACAGCAGCAGGGGTGCGCTGGCTGAAACTGCCCCCCGTGACCCAGCTGCCCCTGATCCGACAGCTGACGCCAGCCCGAGGCAATGACGAGATTACCTGGACGATTGGGGCACGCGAGCCCGATTCCCTGCCCGACTGGCACTATCGAATCGAATGGATTCGCCGTCAGGCAGCCTGTCCACCCGCCTGGAGTCGCAGCCCCTGGCTGAGGTTGATTCACCGTCCGCCTCACGGACTGGGGCGGCTAGGTCACCGGCTGTCCTGGTTTTGGCGCAATCGCTGGCTCCAGGAGGGCGAAGAGGTGGTGGGCGAGAGTAACATTGGCCTGGTGCAGTTTCGCGCCTTTGAGAGCGCTGCCGACGCCCGTGCCAATCGCCCAGATGTCTCTTTGCAAAATACCTCCCCCAAAGCGCCCAAACCCATCGTGTTTCAAGACCTCTACTGGTGTCCGCCCTGGCGACCCGACCAGATCGTCAGAACCCGCTTTGAGGGCGAACTCTACCCAGAAGCTGAGGCGGTTCCCTTTCCGCTGCTCTCGAAACGGTCAAGCTACCGCAGCGGGGGGAGCAACAGGGAAAGCAGCCGGATTAATAAGCCCGATTAACGGAACTGCCGCAGCTAATCTGATGCCAAGATGGCGCTAGACTGAGGCTGTAGTCGGGATATCGCAAAAGTTGAGATCCAGCAAAAATTATGACTATGCCGCTGCGGATTGTTTCTTTGATTCCGAGCGCCACGGAAATTGTCGATTGCCTGGGGTTGGCCGAATTTCTGGTTGGGCGCTCCCACGAATGTGACTATCCGGCCTCAGTTCAAGCGCTGCCGATTTGCACCGAGCCAAAATTCAACCCCGACGGCAGCAGCCGCGCAATCCATGCCCGCGTCACCGACCTGCTGCAATCGGCCCTCAGCGTCTACCGCGTTAAAACCGAGGTACTAGAACAGCTCCAGCCCACCCATATTCTGACCCAGGCCCAGTGCGAAGTCTGTGCCGTCAGCCTGGCCGATGTGGAGCAGGCCGTTGGGACGCTCACGGGCTGCCGTCCCCAGATCCTTTCGCTCCAGCCCAACAGATTAGCCGAGGTCTGGGCAGACCTTGAGCGGGTCGCAGCTGCCTTCCAGATTGATGCTGCTCCGGTGCTGGATCAGCTGCACCAGCGAGTGACTGCCTGCAAGGCGGCTAGACCAGCTGGCCCAACCGTTGTCTGCATTGAGTGGGCTGAACCGTTGATGGCGGCTGGTAACTGGATTCCCGAGTTAGTAGAGCTGGCAGGCGGACGCTGCCTATTAGGTCAGGTGGGAGAGCATTCCCCCTGGCTGAAGTGGGAAGACCTGCTCGCCGCAGACCCAGATCTGCTGGTGCTGATGCCCTGCGGCTATGACCTCGATCGCACTCGCCAAGACGCTGCCCTGTTGGCGCAGCAGGATGCCTGGAGTCAGCTCAAAGCTGTGCAGCATGGCCGAGTTTACATTACCGACGGCAACCAGTATTTCAATCGCCCCGGCCCGCGTCTGGTCGATTCGCTGGAAATTCTGGCCGAAATTCTGTGGGACGCCCACCCTGAGCAGGGGAACCTGGGCCTGACTCACTATCGGGGGCAAGGCTGGGAACGCTACGCGCAGCCCGAACCAGCTGAGCCGCTAACCTCACCCATTTAGCCAAATCTATTAGCTAAATCTATTGCTTTAATAAGTTTACAAATCGTTGCAAATACCGGCAGAGCATGTTAACTTTATTAACATAAGGTTGACATTAAACGAGGTTCTACAGTCATGGAAAATCAAGATTCC
>JBJTUI010000341.1:0-6323 GCA_046080625.1 Elainella sp.
TTGATAAATCGCTATTTCAGCGCAACCCAGCATGACTGCGACTACTCCTAACTCGCCCGCCAACCTCCCCTCCAACGCCCACAAAAAAGCCAGAGCCCTGAAGCCCGACAGCCGCCGTCCGGCCAAGGAGCTGTGCAGCGAATGCGGCCTCTGCGACACCTACTACGTGCATTACGTCAAGCAAGCCTGCGCCTTCCTGAACCAGCAGATCCCGGAGCTAGAGCAGCAGACCCACGGGCGCAGCCGCGACCTGAATAACGAGGACGACTGGTATTTTGGCGTCCGGCAGCAGATGATCGCGGCCCGCAAAACCGAGCCGATCGCCGGAGCCCAGTGGACTGGCATTGTCAGCTCGCTGGCCATCGAGATGCTGAATCAGGGCTGGGTTGAGGGCGTGGTCTGCGTCCAAAATACTAAAGAAGACCGGTTTGGGCCGATGCCGATCATTGCCCGCACTCCCGAAGAGATCCTGGCGGCTAGAGTCAATAAACCGACCCTCTCACCCAACCTGTCGGTGCTGGAGCAGATCGAACAGTCGGGGCTGAAGCGGCTGCTGGTGATTGGCGTGGGCTGTCAAATTCAAGCACTGAGGGCCGTTGAGCAAGAGCTGGGCCTTGAAAAACTCTATGTTCTGGGCACGCCTTGCGTCGATAACGTGACGCGAGCCGGGCTGCAAAAATTCCTCGACACCACCAGCCGCTCGCCTGAAACAGTGGTCTACTACGAGTTCATGCAGGATTTTCGCGTCCACTTCAAGCACGAAGATGGCTCGACCGAAACCGTGCCGTTCTTTGGCCTCAAGACCAACCAGCTCAAGGATGTGTTCGCCCCTTCCTGCATGAGCTGCTTTGACTATGTCAATTCCCTGGCCGATCTGGTGGTGGGCTACATGGGCGCGCCGTTTGGCTGGCAGTGGATCACGGTGCGCAATGACCGGGGCCAGGAAATGCTGGATTTGGTGATGGATCAGCTCGAAACCCAACCCGTCATGTCCCAGGGCAACCGCAAGAATGCCGTGCAGCAGAGTATTCCGGCCTACGACAAAGGAGTGACGCTGCCAATGTGGGCGGCTAAGCTGATGGGAGTTGTGATCGAGAAAATTGGTCCGAAAGGTTTAGAATATGCCCGCTTCTCGATTGACTCCCACTTCACGCGCAACTACCTCTATACCAAACGCCATCACCCCGAAAAACTGGAAGCCCATGTGCCCGAATACGCTAAGCGGATCGTCTCGCAGTATCAGCTGCCCGACTAGACAGACAGAATCGCCCTGGAGCTGGTGAACAGCCTATGGCGTTGACAGTCTTTTGCCTGGGGCTCAGCTTTCTGTTTTCATTCGTTTCGTCGGCGGTGCTGCTTTCCCAGTCCGTTTGGCTGATGGTGCTGAAGCTAGGCATCGCCGTGGGCTCGGTGCTTCTGTTTATTCGGGCGGTGATCCAGCAGGGCCGCCAGCCGATTTGGACAACCCTCTGGAGCGTTGCGGCTGTCACCGCTGTGCTAATGCTGGCCTACTTCATGGGCTACACGCCCTTTGACGCGGGCTATGTTCCCTTCGCCGCCGGATACATTCTGGCATTGAACGTGCTGGTCGTGGGCGAATCGGCCCATCGGCTGGCCCATAGCCATCCCCAGTTCAGCCTGTTAATTACCGCTACAGTCACCCTATCGGGATTGGGGTTGGGCTGGCTATTGCTGCTGGTGCTGCGGCTCAGGGCATAGCGCTGGTTCACCAGCTGGGCTGATCAAAACCGCAATCGGCCAGCGGTTAGCCAATTCAGCCGTCTGGGCACTCTAGCAGTGACGTTAGCCCGGCGGTTGGCCCATGTCTGAGTATTGTGAGCAAATTTCAGAATCGCTGTCCCAGCCAGCAGTGCAGCCCGAAACTCAACCAGAAATCCAGCAGGCACAGCCGGTAGCCGTGCAAATTTCGGCGATTATTTGCACCCACAATCGGGCTGCTTATCTGGGAGCGGCGATTGATAGTTTGCTGGGTCAACAGCTGTCTGGGGCCAATTTTGAGGTAATCGTGGTGGACAACGCCTCCACAGACGGCACGCGGCAGGTGGTGGAAGCCAGACAGGTCGTGGAGACCAGCACTAATGCGCGACTGCGCTATGTCTACGAACCTATCACCGGCCTCTCGGTGGCCCGCAACACTGGCGCGAATCTGGCCCAGGGCGAAATTTTGGCCTACCTGGATGACGATGCGGTAGCGAGCCCCCAGTGGCTGGGCGAACTGCTCGCGGCCTACCGGAACAACGAAAAGCTGGCGATTGCGGGCGGCAGAGTTACCCTGCTTTGGGCAGCTAACACCACCCCGCCCCGCTGGCTATCGGACGGGCTGGCGGGCAATCTGGGAGCCTACGATTTGGGTGCCAATCCCCTGCTGATCGACCGTCCTGGCCTCACCCCACGCGGCCTCAACTACTCGATTCGGCGTCAGTTTCTCGCGCAGGTGGGCGGATTCGACCCCAGCCTGGGCCGCGTCGGGAAAAACCTGCTGTCGAATGAGGAGCTACACATGACCGAACTGGCGCTGGGGCTGGGCTGGCAGGTAGCCTATTTGCCCGATGCCCATGTCGCCCACAACGTCGCACCAGAGCGGCTGAACCGGGCCTGGTTCCTGAGTCGGGGGTGGTGGCAGGGCATCAGTGAATGCTACCGCGAACAGCTGGCTGGTCGGGCCGGAATTGGCCAGCTCACCCGAGGCGGTGAACGGCTGTTGCGGGGACTCTACCGCTCGTTGAAATACTTTCGCGACCCGGCAGAGCGATTCGACAACTTCGCCTATGCCTATGGCCAGATTGGCTACCTGAAGGCCGCCCTGACCGGGATGCTGAAGCCAAAGGTCAGCCACTGATTAAACTCGGCTATCGCGGATTGACCGCGTTACTCTCAGCTTTTGTTTACCCTTATCCACAAACATACCAGCGCTATGGCTTCTAAAATTCCTGTTTCCGTTCTGATTCCCGCTAAAAATGAAGAGGCCAACCTGCCCGCCTGTCTAGCCAGCGTCGCTCGGGCTGATGAAGTGTTTGTCGTAGATTCCCAGAGCAGTGACCAGTCAATCGCGATTTGCGAGCGCTATGGAGCCCAAGTGGTGCAGTTTCAGTTCAACGGGCGCTGGCCGAAAAAGAAAAACTGGGCTTTGGAAAACCTGCCCTTCCGCAACGAGTGGGTACTGATTGTAGACTGCGACGAGCGGATTACGCCGGAACTCTGGGATGAGATCGCCACCGCCATCCAAAACCCGGACTACGAAGGCTACTATCTGAACCGCCGCGTCTTCTTCCTGGGCCAGTGGATTCGCTACGGCGGCAAATATCCCGACTGGAACCTGCGCCTGTTTCGCCACGCCAAGGGCCGCTACGAGAACCTCAACACCGAAGAGATTCGCAACACGGGCGACAACGAAGTCCACGAGCATGTGGTGATGCAGGGCAAGGTCGGCTATCTGAAGCACGACATGGACCACATCGACTTCCGAGACATGTTCCACTGGCTAGAGCGCCACAACCGCTACTCCAACTGGGAAGCCCGCGTCTATTACAACCTGCTGACCGGCATGGGTGAAGGCGGCACGATCGGGGCCAATCTGTTTGGTGACTCGGTGCAGCGCAAGCGATTCCTGAAGCGGATCTGGGTGCGCCTGCCCTTCAAGCCCTCGCTGCGTTTCTTCCTGGCCTACGTGCTGCGTCTAGGCTTTCTGGACGGCAAGGCAGGCTATATCTATGCCCGCTTGCTCAGCCAGTACGAGTACCAGATCGGCGTCAAGCTTTACGAGTTGCAGTATGGCGGACGGCTGAACAAGGCGGCTGACGCCCCTGAACCTGCTACGGCCCCGGTTCCCCAACCCGAGAGCTGAGCCGCCTCAGTTTCCCCATCAATCCCTCTGTAGCTGCAAGCCTCGGAGATCTGGCCTCTAGCTTTTCACGTCCTGCACCATGACTGCACCCTTAACTCCACCCACCTCTGTGCCCAATGATCACCAATTCAGGACAATCGACCTGGATGCCCCTGCGCTGGTTGATCTGCGGCGATATGACCAGTCCTGGTTTGATCGGGGACGTCCGGGCTGGCTGATTCTGCTGTGGTGGCTGGTGCAGGCCGTGCTGTTTCCGCTCACGCCCCATTCGGCTCATATTGTCCGCTGTGGAGCGCTGCGGCTGTTTGGGGCCAGGATTGGTCAGGGGGTGAGTATTCGGCCCACGGCGCGGTTCACCTACCCCTGGAAAGTGGCGATTGGCGACTACAGCTGGGTCGGAGATGATGTTGTGTTCTACAGCCTCGACCAGATCACGGTTGGTCAACACTGCGTCATTTCCCAGAACACCTACCTCTGTACCGGCAGCCACGACCTGCAAGATCCAGCCTTTGGCCTCAAAACCGCTCCAATCCGCATCGGCAACGGGGCCTGGGTAGCTGCCGACTGTTTTCTGGCTCCGGGTGTCGAAATTGGCGCTAATGCCGTGATTGGAGCCCGCAGCACCGTGCTGAAACCGATGCCCAATCAGCAGGTCTGCTGGGGCAACCCCTGCCAGCCGCGCTATGGGCGTCAGGTCAAGCTGTAGAGCAATCCTGGCAAAACCAGAGCATCCTACCCCAGAGCACAACTGCCTCAGCCGCTGATCAGCTCCATGAGTTCCTGGGTCTGGGCCGACTGCCGCTTCTCGATTGGCACATAGGAAGCGCCGCGCTCACCCGTGTAGATCTGGGTGGGCCGGAAGATACGGTTTTCCGCCAGCTGCTCTTTCCAGTGGGCCAGCCAACCCGCCGTGCGGGCAATGGCAAACACGGGGGTAAACAGATCCGTCGGAATCCCCAGCTTGCGGTAGACCAGACCAGAGTAGAAATCGACATTGGGGTAAATACCTTTGGTACCCAAACGGGCTTCGACGGCCTGTTCCAGAGCAACGGCAATGTCATAATATTCGTCGCCGCCAAACTTCTCGAACAGCTGCTCAGCCAGATTTTGCAGAATGCTGGCGCGTGGATCTTTTACCTTGTAGACCCGGTGCCCAAACCCCATAATCTTGGATTTTTTCTGGAGGCAGTCGTCCAGATAGGCTTCAACATTTTCCGTTGAGCCGATTTCCTCCAGCATCAAGATCACCTCCTCGTTGGCTCCGCCGTGCAGCGGTCCGGCCAGCGTTCCTACCGCAGAAGCAATCACGCCATAGGGGTCGGTGAGCGTCGAGGCTGTCACCATGGCCGAAAAGGTCGAGGCGTTGATCGTGTGTTCGGCGTGCAGCGTCAGGCAGACATCAAAGATCCGGGCCGCGAGTGGGTCGGGTTCGCGCTCGTTCAGCATGTAGAGAAAGTTGGCGGCGTAGCTCAGGTCATCCCGGGGCTGGACCGGATCGTTGCCGCTGCGCATCAGCTGAAAGGCTGCCACCATGGTCGGAATCTTGGCCAGGAGACGTACTACCGCGCCGCGAATATATTCCGGGTTGTCGAGGGCGCGCCGGGAGTAGAACAGACCCAGAGCGGCAGCACAGGCTTGCAGCGCATCCATTGGGTGACCGCTTTCCGGGAAGCACTTCATCATGTCCCGAATCCGATACTTGAGGCGACGGTGGTAGCGGATTTCGTGCTCAAATTCGGCCAATTCGTCCTGGGATGGCAGGTGGCCCCAAATTAGCAGGTAGGCCACTTCCAGAAAGGTGCTGTGATGGGCTAGATCTTCAATGCTGATACCGCGATATTCGAGAATGCCGCGCTGACCGTCCACAAAGCTAATGCTGGATTGAGTAGCGGGAATTCCCTCTAGACCGGGTCTATATTCACAAAAAGTCATAGTTTCACCATGTGCCCGAAACAACGTCAGACGGGCCAAGACTAGGTTTGCATATTCCTGCGCCCTATTTTGTCTGCTTTGAACCAGTCTTCACGCAATTGCGCCCCAGGTCAAGCTGCCTGCTGAACCGGTTTTCCAGCCATCTCCAAGTTGCTATGCCTATGTGCTAAAAATCTGCTCGGCAGTCAGCGTCAGGGCCGGAAACAGCGGCGACCGGATTGCCTCAGTGCTTTGATGGCCGATCTCCTGATAGATCCCATTTTGCAGCTCCAGAACTGTAACCCTCTGCTGCTGCGGGTCAATCAGCCAGTATTCCACAACGCCCAGCTCTTCATACTGCTGGCGTTTGCGCTCATAGTCGCGCTGTTCGTTGGCCGTGCCGGGGCTGACAACTTCGGCAATCAGCAGGGGCGGCGGCATCTCTTTGGTAATGGTAAGACGCCTTTGAGTCAGGGCCAGATGTTCTGGGCGCAGAATCACCAGATCGGGAATCCGGGTTCGGGGGTCGCCTTCTTCTAAAACGGGT
>JBJTUI010000342.1:0-4730 GCA_046080625.1 Elainella sp.
GGAATTGCCGCCCGCACTGCTTGCACTTGTAGCACTGCCTGCCGCTGCGGTGCCCGTTCTTGATCGAGTGAGTGGAATCGCATTGAGGACATTTCATGCCCCTATTCTAGCAAATCCAACATTCCCCTTTCTGCAACGCCCAGAGCGTTAGCCAACGCTCTGTAGAAATACCCTACCTTCAGTTTTAGCTGAGCCTCCGCTGTCTCCGCAGATCTGCGAACGACCTATATGAAAGGTTCAAAAAAACATAAATTTTCTACGTGTTCCTGGCATGAGGCTTATAGGGCTGCCTGTTGCAAGTCAGCTTCCTCCAGCTCTGGCAGGCTTCCGGTTCGCCAAACGGCCTCAGCAGCATTGCCCGAGCAGCATCGCCCTACTGGATCACTTGGCATGAGCATCTGGTATGAGCATCTGGTATGAGCATCTGGCATGAGCATCGCTGTTGCTTCCATCTCCTACTCCCAATCTGAGGAAAGGGGCCAGAAATGGCTGTCTTCACAGCAAATGGCCCACTAGTAGGAGCTAGCTGGCCGAGATCCGCCTGTCTGGGCCGTAGTAGCCTGGGCCAGGGTTGCTGGAGATGATGGCGTACTCAGGTTTGCTAGCGTAGCCGCAATGATTTCCAGGGCTCGATCGATCTGCGCCTGGCTCACCATCAGGCTAGTGACGGCCCGAATCGCCCGGTCGCCGACGCTAAACAGAGCCACGCCCTGCTGCTGGAGCCGTTCTACAAGCAGGTCGGCTGGCACCTGCTCGGTTTCAAACACCACGATATTGGTCTGGACATCGCTGGGGTTGATGGCAAGGCCAGGGATCTGCTGCAAGCCCTGGGCCAGCCGCTGGGCGTTGGCATGGTCTTCCTGGAGCCGCTGGCGGTGGTGTTCCAGGGCATAGAGGGCTCCGGCAGCAATGATTCCGGCCTGCCGCATACCGCCGCCCAGCAGCTTGCGAAACCGCCGCGCCCGCTGCATGGTTTCCGCTGAGCCCACCAGAGCCGAGCCGACCGGGGCACCCAGTCCCTTCGAGAAGCAGACGCTGACCGTATCGAACGGACGGGCATAGTCGGCCTCCGAAATCCCGCTGGCGATGCAGGCATTCCAGAACCGCGCCCCGTCCAGGTGCAGCTTCAGGTTCTGGGCGCGACAGACCTGGGCAATCGCCTCAATTTCGCTGAGCGGAAAGATTTTGCCGCCGCCCCGGTTGTGGGTGTTTTCCAGGCAGACCAGCTTAGTCCGGGGAAAATGGATATCAACGGGCCGCAAGGCTCGCTGCAAGTCAGCCGCCGTAAACACACCGCGATTGCCCTGCACCAGCCGACAGCTGACGCCGGATAGGGCAGCGGGGCCACCGCCCTCGTAGTAGTAAATATGGGCTTCGGCTTCCAGAATCACCTCGTCGCCCGGCTCCGTCTGGGTGCGCAGGGCCACCTGGTTGGTCATGGTGCCCGAGGGCATGTAGACCGCTGCCTCTTTGCCCAGCAGTTCAGCGACTCTGGCCTCCAGCCGGTTCACGGTCGGGTCATCGCCCAGCACGTCGTCGCCTACAGTTGCCTCGGCCATCACAGCCCGCATCGCTGCTGTCGGCTGGGTGACGGTATCGCTGCGCAGGTCAATCAGGATGGTCATACCAGTCATACCTTCTCACCGTACAGAAGTTTTGGACAGAAGTTCTGGGGATTGGGCTCCTAGAGCATCGACCGACCCAGGTAGGGCTGGAGCGCTTCGGGAACGCTGACCTTGCCGTCGGGCTGCTGGTAGTTTTCCAGAATCGCGGCCATCGTCCGGCCCACGGCCAGACCGGAGCCATTCAGGGTATGCAAAAACTGGGTGCCCTTCTTGCCTGCTTCCTTAAACCGCACGTTGCCGCGCCGGGCCTGGAAGCTGCCGCAGTTCGAGCAGCTGGAGATCTCCCGGTATTTGCCCGCCGAGGGCAGCCAAACCTCCAGATCGTAGGTTTTGACTGCTGAAAAGCCCAGATCGCCCGTGCAGAGCGTGATCACCCGGTAGGGCAGGCGCAGCGATTGCAGGATCGCTTCGGCGCTGTGCAGCAGGGTTTCGTGCTCGGCCTCGGAGGTATCGGGATGGACAAACTTAAACATCTCCACCTTGTCGAACTGGTGCAGCCGGATCAGACCGCGAGTGTCGCGGCCATAGCTGCCCGCCTCGCGGCGAAAACAGGGCGTATAGGCGCAGTAGTGCAGGGGCAGATCTTCGGCATTCAGCACTTCGTCGCGGTGCAGGCTGTTGATCGCCACTTCGGCGGTGGGCAAGAGCCAGAGGTCATCCCGGTCGCACTTAAAGCTCTCTTCCGCAAATTTGGGCAGCTGGCCCGAGGCGGTGAGGGAGGCCGTGTTCACCAGAAAAGGAGGACTCACCTCGGTGTAGCCCGCGGCGATATGGCGATCCAGCATGAACTGGATCAGGGCACGTTCTAGGGCAGCTCCGGCCCCAACCAGGGTGACAAACCGACTCTGGGCAATCTTCACCGAGCGTTCGAAGTTGAGGATGCCCAGCTTTTCGCCGACTTCCCAGTGGGGCAGAATGCCGCTGCGGGTAGGAATATACTCGTCGCCCCAGCGCTTGATCTCAACGTTCTCGTCTTCGGTTTTGCCGAAGGGCGTGGTTTCGCTGGGCAGGTTGGGAATCGTCAGGGCCAGCGCCTCCAGCTGTTCCTTCAGCTCTTTCTCTCGGGGCTCCAGTTCGGCCAGCTGGGCTTTGATCTGATTTCCCTGATCCCGCAAGCTCTGGATCTCCGGGTCGTCCTTTCCGGCAGATTTGATCTTCTGCCCCACCAGCTTGCCGATCTCGTTGCTGCGGGCCTGGAACTGGGAGCGTTCAACTTCCAGCTGGCGCTGCTGCTGATCCAGGGTCAAAATCTGCTGAATCGGTTCGCTATAGTCGCCGCGCGAATTCAAGCGGGCGAGGAACTGGTCGGGGGCATCCCGGAGCTGTTTGAGGTCAATCACAACGCTTCCTTTGCTGTCACTGGCTGATCGGGGGGCTGATGTGAGCCGCCAATATTTCAGGATAGCGCTTAATCTCTTGGAATCAGCAGAGGATTCGGTTTAGAGAACGGGGAGCAGCACCGGGCTGAGAATTTCGTGCAGGTTGACGACGTTGCCGATTACGACAATTGCGGGGGCTTCGAACCCGGCGGCTTCAGTTTGGGCAACAATGGTTTCGAGCTGGCCAAACAGGGTTTGCTGGTCGGGACGGGTGCCCCAGCGGATTAGCGCAATCGGAGTTTGGGGACTGAGGCCAGCGGCGGTGAGTTCGGCCACGATATGGGTCAGGTTGTGGATGCCCATGTAGATCACGATGGTTTCGGAGCCCTGGGCAATCGCCTGCCAGTTTACCTGGGGCCGGTATTTATCGACCGATTCGTGGCCCGTGACAAACGTGACCGAGGAGCTGTATTGGCGGTGGGTGAGGGGAATGCCCGCATAGGCAGGTGCGGCAATTCCAGAAGTGATCCCCGGAATTACCTCCACCGGTACGCCCGCCTTAACCAGATCCTCCATCTCTTCGCCGCCCCGGCCAAACACAAACGGATCGCCGCCCTTCAGCCGCACCACAACTGCGTGGGTCTGGGCCTTCTCGATCAGCAGCTGGGTGGTGGCGCTTTGCAGCAAGGAATGGCGACCGCGCCGCTTGCCCGCGTCAATCCGTTCGGCCTGGGGGTTGATCATGGCCAGAATCGGCGGACTGACCAGCGCGTCATAGATCACCACGTCAGCATGTTCCAGCAGCGCTTTGCCCTTGAGGGTGAACAGACCCGGATCGCCCGGTCCCGCCCCCAGCAGGTAAACCTTGCCGAGACAGGAAGAGGACAGCGTCTGATCAGGGGAGAGGGGACTAGACATGGCAAATAGGGTAAGAGGGGAAAGGAATGAACCCTGGGGACCTGGAGTGCTGAGGGTAGTGGTTCAATGGGCCAAACGTGCGATTAGGTTCTAGACTGCGATCGAGCTTGCTTTAAGGGTAGGCAGCCTGCCGAGGGTAACTTGTATCAGGAACTACAAAAATCTTAACGCTATGGCAAATCTGCATGACGCCATGCAGATTTTGTATTTAGGTCGCTCTGGGTTCTCAGCAGTTCGAGGCGGCTTGAGGCAGGAAGATTGAGGCAAGGAATTGGCCAGGGAGCCTTGAGGCAGGAAATATCGCCCAAGCTAAGCCGTGCCATTAGCGGTGGAGGACAAAGCCGACAGGGCCGAATCGACTGGATCGGGGGCTAGCTCAAACTCTGATTTAGAGCCAGTCAGCTCCTCATTTGGCCCCAGCGCCAGTTTCTTGAGGATTCCCTGCCCCAGCACCACCCGGTCGCCCAGCACGAGCGCATCTTCGCTGACAAATTTGCCGTTCCATTCGATCCGCAGCGCTTCAGTAACGCCAACCAGTTCTTCGCGGCCATCGGCTAGTTGCACCAAACGCTGGTCTACCAGCCGCAGTCCGAGTTGCCGCACCACAGCTGGGGGCAGCAGCAGGTAAGTTGAGTCCGAATCGGGCATTGCTTCGAGTTCGCAGGTGCGAAGCAGTTTCGGCGAGAGCAACTCCCGCAAAATCAAGGCTTCGTCAATTGCGTTGATTAGCTTAATCCGCATCAGCGGCGCTGGAGATTGAACCGTGGCCTCTGGCTCAGGGCTCGCTGTTTCTTTTGCCATATGAAACCTCGCTGTTGAAGGTTCCGAGTCTAAACAGGGCGGCACCCCCTACTGCAACTTTAACACT
>JBJTUI010000343.1:0-18654 GCA_046080625.1 Elainella sp.
GATAAACTGCGGCTCCAGCGCGACCAGCTGCTGCAAACAATCCAGCAAAGCCAGGCGCAGCAATCGGTGTCGCAAATTCCGGTGCTAGA
The DNA here is from genome assembly GCA_046080625.1 of Elainella sp. Lineage (GTDB taxonomy): Bacteria > Cyanobacteriota > Cyanobacteriia > Elainellales > Elainellaceae > Elainella. Next base: position 90 of record JBJTUI010000343.1, read on the forward strand.
GCAAAAGCGACAGCGGCTCCAGGAACAGCTGAGTCGAATCGAGGCTGCTAAACAGTTTGAAACCGAGCTGCGGGCCTTGGTGACTACGGGCGAAACCCAGCGCGACCGCTACCAGGTTCAGGCCGAGCAGGCTCTGGCCGTGATGCAGCAGATCCAGCAGAATGCGCCCCTGCTGCTCAATGCCCCGTTTGAGTCGATTGTGCAGGCGCTGCAAGCAGGCGTTGACCTCAATACTGATCTGCTCAACACCCTCTGGCGAATTCTGGCCGATTTGGCCGAGCAGACCTCGCCCCAGAAGCTCGAACAGCAGCTGAACCAGACCAAAATTCAGCTGGAGGCTGCTGACCGGCAGCGACTAGAGCTCGCCCTGCTAGACAGCAAGCAGGCCCAGGCCCAGGACTGGCAGGAGCAGATTGAGCAACTTCTAGCCCAAGTGGATCAGCTCCACCAGCAGTTGGCCAGCGAGGCCGATTGGCAGCAGCAGCAGCAGCAGCTCGGTCAGGCTCTGGAGGGGTTGGGCAATCCCAAGGGCCGCCGTCAGCTGTTAGAGCGCGATTTACAGCAGCAGGCCAGCCTTAACGAGCAGCAGCAAGTGCTCCAGGAGCAGCAGTTGCTGCAGCAGCAGCGCCTGAATCAGCTGGAGGTCGAGCTGGCCCAGTTTGGCGAGCTAGAGGCCGAAATCGGACAGCAGCAGGGTCTGCGTCAGTCCTATCAGGCGGGCTACCGCACCTATCTGGAATACCAGAAGTCGGCCAACCAGCATGGGCCGCTCAAGGCCGAACTGCAAGCCGCCCAGGCCGACCTCCAGCAGCTCGAAGTCCAGGCTAGCCAGCTCCAGGCCGAAGTGGATCAGATCGCCCAAACCTACGATCTGGAGCAGTATCAAGCGCTAGAAACCAGCTACACCGCCATCCGCAGCCAGGCCGACCAGCTGGCGGGCGGATTGCCCCAACAGCGCAAGCTCTTGCAGGAGCTCGTCAACCAGCTGGAGCAGCTCCAGGACATCGCCCAAAAGCGTGAGCAGGCCCAGCTAGAGCAAAAGCAGGCCGAGAAGGTGCGCAAGTTCGTTGTGTTTGCCCGCAAAGCCTACAAAGAGGCCGGACCCCGGATCACCGAACGCTATGTCCAGACGATCTCACGCGAGGCCGACCGGTTGTTTCGCGAGCTGCTGAATCGGCCCAACGTCGCCCTGGAATGGACAAGCGACTACGAAATCCTGGTGCAGGAAGGAGCCCACAGCCGCCGTCTGGTGAATCTATCGGGCGGAGAGCAGATGTGTGCTGCCCTGGCGGTGCGCTTGGCCCTGCTGCGCGTCCTAGCCGATATCGACATTGCTTTCTTCGACGAACCCACTACCAACATGGACCGGCCCCGCCGCCAGAGTTTGGCCGAGGCAATTGCCAATATCAAAACCTTCCGGCAGCTGTTCGTAATCAGCCACGACGATACGTTTGAGCAGGTGACGGAGAATGTGATTTTGGTGCAGCGGGAGTAGGGAGATGGGGAGGTGGGGAGATGGGGGAGATGGGGAGATGGGGAGTGCTGTTGGATTTGCGGACTGGTCGAGCAGGGGTTCTCTTGTCCTCGCCTCCATATCTCAAGCGTAATCGGGTATCAAGTGTTAACGAATCCTCTGTCCGCCATCCAGAATTGCGAGTCTGGCAAAAATTTTGTGTCCAACCCATTTGCCACTGCGCTTTTCTCCCGCCCGCAGCTCAATCGCGGGTTATAGCGCTACGCACTCAGCTTAGGACAGAAGGGGGTATGGGGGCTGCGCCCCCAGCTAGGGGTTCCACCCCTGCACCCCGTCCTAACCAGAAAGACTATAGCTATAGTAGAGAAAGTTTGCTTTAGCAGACTGGACAAGAGTTTGAGTACACTTTAGTGTACTTGCTGCCATTAGTCCGCCGTTCACGCGCGGGCGGGTCAGGCCGCCCAACGACACGGATAACTTTACAGATTCCTGTGCAAACGTCCCAAGCGACGCAAATCCAGTTTAAAACTACTCCCCATCTCCCCTATCTCCCCACTCCCCTACGCCCCATCCCGCCACTCTGCCGACAGCTCCCGATAATTAAACTGCCTTGCCGCCGGATGGCAGGCTTCGCAGCTGTAGACGCTGACGGGTTCAGTGAATTCGACCTTGGGGTGCAGGGCTTTGAACAGGCGGGACTGCTGGAGCCGGAAGGGAATCCGCTCGTTTTGCAGCACGGGGCGCGAGTAGGTAGAGACGTAGTTCCAGACGATTGACAGCAGCGGCTCGGTCAGGGGTTTGATCTGGGCGCCGTAGTGCTGTGAGTCGGGCAGGAGGGCGGCCCAGGTCTGGCTGGGCATGACGGCGGGCGGCAGGCCAACATGACAGCTGGCGCAGTTTTCGAGGTAGAATTGCTGCCCCAAGCGGTAGCTGTCGGTGACAGGATCAACGGTGTCAGTCGGGTTAGTTGGTATAGAACTGGCGTTAGGCGGGGGCTGGGCTGGAATTTGGGCTAGAACCTGGGCTGGAACTTGGGCTGGAACTTGGGCTAGGGTTTGGGCAGCCGGGGTTTGGGCAGCCGAGAACTGCGTCCAGGTCAAACCCAGCAGGCTACTCCAGAGCAGCAGCACAACCAGGGGCAGGCGGCGACTGGGGCGGGAGCTGACTTTGAACTGGGACAGTCTGACCAGACGCAGCTGGTGCCAACAGACGGCTTTGAAGAGTTGAATCCATTGCCAAAGTGGGTGCAGCAGGCGCATAAAGAGCAGGTGTGGGTTGGAATAACAAATCGGATTGGACAAGCCGCGTGGCCAAGCAATGACGGGGATGGCGCGTCTTGGGAAAGAGAGAGTCCGGGGAAGAGAGGGTCCTGTAGCCGCAAATACTCCATTCTAGAGCGTCGCACCCCGAGTCTTGAATTCGGATACTTGAATTACAGACGAAATCGCAGGCCTATGGTGTCATGTGATGAGGCGATTGGGGCCAGCGGACCCTGTGGCTAGCCCATCCAGTCGAAGGATGTTGAGTCAGCCGCAGCTGCTTAAGCTAGATTTAGCAATGTTTACGAAACGTAAGATGTTAGCCTGAGCTGTTTTATTACAAGCTACCTGCCTTTAAACCTACAGCTTTGTCAAATAGACCCTAGATTCAGAAAACAGGAGACAGATTGGGTATGGACGGTCGGAAAATTCAATTTTGTGTGCAGAACGAGGAACTCCCCGGCGGCTGTCCGCCCGAATGTGCTCACCAAATTGATCTCCGTCAACTGCAAGACCTGTTTCAGACAACCGCCTTTTGGGCTCAAAATCGCTCCCTTGAAGACTGGCAAATTGCCCTGACCAATAGCAAACCCGTTGTGACCGCCTGGGACAAAGAGCGCCTGGTAGGGTTTGCCCGCGCCACCTCAGACGGCATCTTCCGCGCCACCATTTGGGACGTGGTGATCCACCCCGACTATCAGGGAGCCGGTCTGGGTCGCAAGCTGGTGCAGACGGTGCTGGCCCATCCGCATGTCAATCGGGTCGAGCGGGTCTACCTGATGACCACCCACCAGCAGACCTTCTACGAACGCATTGGCTTTGAGGTGAACTCAAGCACAACCATGGTGCTGTTTAACAAGCCAGTCTTACCGCAGGGGTTAGCCATAGCAGCAGAGGCCGTGAGCTGAAAAAGTGAAGCCATTGTCTTTCCCACCTCCCCACCTCCCCCACCTCCCCCACCTCCCCCACCTCCCCCCCCCCCCCATCCCCCCCCGGCAAATTTTGCAAAAACGACAAAACTTACCCGCTCTGGGGGTAAAGTGCTGGTAGTAAAGTTCCTTGAACTCGGCCTATGGCGGTGATCGCTTTTATTAACCAGAAGGGCGGCTGTGCCAAATCTACGACAGCTGTACATTTTGCCTACTGGCTCCACCACAAACAGCGGAAGGTGCTGTTGATCGATGCCGATGCCCAGCGGTCGAGTTCGATTTGGCTGGAGTCTTTGCAAGATCCACTGTCCTGGAAGGTGGCCCAAACCCCAGACCAGCTGTTGGCCCTGGTTCCATCGCTGGCGGCCCAGCATGATGTGCTGGTGATCGATGGGCCTGCGGGCTTATCGGATGCCACGAAAACAATTGTTTTACAGGCCGATCTGGCTGTGATCCCCTGCCAGCCCACCGGGGTAGATCTGCGTTCGGCAGCCGATGCGATTCGGTTGATTCAGCAGGCCCAGCTGATCCGGGCCGGAGCGCCCAGGGCTGCGGTGTTTTTGTCGCGGGCGGTGAAGGGAACCCGGCTGAAGGATGAGGCGATGGGGCAGCTCAACAGTCTGGAGGTGCCGATCCTCAAAACCGTGATCCACCAGCGGCAGGCCGTGGCCGATACGTTTGGGCAGGCGGCCACCGTCTGGGAACTGCTGGGTAAAGCATCGCTGGAGGCGGCGGAAGAGTTTGAGGCGCTGTTCACAGAAATCATGACTCTGATTTGAGGGATTTAAGGGCGGCCCAGCTGGAAAAACTTGCCCAACTTGGGCCAAAATTCTGCCTAGATCCTGTAGCACCCCTGTCAAGGTGCGATATCGTGACGAGATGGCAGAAATTACCCGCGAACAGTTAATTCTTTGCTTGGTGAGCGTCCCCAAACAGGCCAATCTGGCTGGCGTCGATCTGTCGGGGCTGGCGCTCCCCTACCTCAACCTGCTGAATGCCAATCTGCGGGGCGCGAACCTGTCTGGAGCCGACCTCAGCCACGCCCTGCTGGAAAACGCCAGACTGTTTGAGGCCGACCTGAGCGGGACAACCCTATGGCAGGCCAATTTGATGATGGCAAGGCTGCACAAGGCCAAGCTGGTCGGCGCTAATCTTGAGCAGGCCAACTTGCAGGGGGCGATGTTGCAGGGGGCCGATCTGAGTGAGGCCAACCTCCAGGGCGCTAGTCTGCAAGGGATCAACCTGGATAGCGCTATTCTGACCAACGCCGATCTGGCTGGAGCTGATCTGGCTGGAGCCTCCCTGAACGGCGCTAGCCTGAGTGGGATTAAGCTGAATGGGGCCAAAAATCTGGTCGGGCTACAGCTCCAGGGGGCTGATTTTAAGCAAACCGACCTGACCGGCGTGGATTTGCAGGGGCTAGATTTGCAGGGCGCTGACTTCAGCGGCAAAGACTTGAGTGGGGTAAATCTGGCCGGGGCGAACTTACAGCGGGCCAACCTCAAAAACGCGATTCTACACAGAGCTAACCTGACAGGAACCGACCTGACCGGGGCCGATTTGAACGGGGCCGACTTTACAAACGCCCTGCTACAGGGAACGATTTTTAGCAACAACGTCGTGGAGACGATCAAGCTAGGCGGCATGGCTCTGGCCAGTCCTCCTTCCGCCAGCCTCGATCTGGGCAAAATCCACCTGGTAATTGCCAATCTGGCCACAGCACCGGCCCAGCCAGCCGCCCAGGGGCAAAACGGTGGCCAAATGACGCCTGCTTCGACGGGGCCAGCCACAACGCCCCAAGATCCAGTTACCCAGCCCCAATCAGAGATTCAGTCAGAGATTCAGCCAGGGATTCAGCCAGACCCTCAGACGGAAATTTCGGCAGAGACGGCGAGTGCGGCGAGCCTCACTTCAGACAGCTCAGCTGCTGCCAGCCCCGATGCCGAAACGCTAGTCAGCCCAGCCGCGATGCAGGCTGACGAGGCAGCCCAGCAAGCATCTCAGGAGGCCCAGCCGCCTGCTCAACCCGCCAGTCAAACCACCAGGCAACCCAAAGACCCAGACCCGGAAGACTCCGAGCCAAGCGATAGTCAGGCTTCAAAACCGATGATTTCGAGTGCCGAGATGGTCAATCCCAACCTGAACGCTGACGGTACCGATGGCTCAACTCTAGAGGTCGAAGCCCCAACCGATGAGTCGGAGCTGCTGCAAGCCGACTGGCGAGGAGTTAGATCCTCCGGACGGCCTCGGGGAGCAGCGACGAGCAGCGATTTCGATCTCAGCGCATCATCGTTGGAAGAGGAAGATCTCTGAAGCGGCAGAAGCTGCCTCTAGAACGAGTCGAGGTCGAGCGCCTTGGAACCGCCCTGCTCTAGCTGGATCAAAATTTGCCCAAGCTGGGTCCAGACCAGAGCACCGGTCATCACCGTCAGCAGAAAGGACAGGCCGTAGGCAATCAGGCTGGGAAAGCCAAAGATGCAGATCCCAGAGGCGAGAAACAGCAGCACGCCCAAACAAATGCCCAGAAACGGCAGCGCCAGCGACAGGCCACGCATATTGGCAAGGGTGCGGGTAGAACGGTTGCGCGACCAGTCCTGCACTGAACCCTTCAGGGTGGCTTCAAAGGCAGCGCCCGAGGTGATCGCAATCAGCAGGCCAGCGGCCAGGACGAAGAAGGGGGGATTGTTGTAGTCCACGAAAGGGCTCCTTGGTAGGGGGTGGGGAGGTGAGGGGGTGGGGAGATGGGGGGTAGTTCAGAAGGGTGAGACATTTGAGGGATCGACTGGCTTGCACCCCTTATCCCTTCACCTTCTCATCCCCTCACCCTAATTCCGCTCTAGCGGATTGAACGGCATCAACGGCGCAGACAGCAGCGTCTTGGCAGGTGGGAAGCCAGCCAGAGCACCGAGGGCGGCGTTCAGCAGGCGGCTGGGTTTGACATCGTCTTTGATCAGATCCCAGAGGCGACGCACTTCGGCGGTGTGCAGCCGGTCGTCTTCCACTAGCGCCAGAATCAGCTGCTGCCGCAAATATTGGCCTTCTTCTGACAAGAGGTATTGTAAGCCGAGTTGGGCCGTCGGCAAAATGTCGAACTGGGTGTCGGAGCGAGCGATCGCGATCAAGTTTTCCAGACGCTCCCACTGGAATTTGCCGTCCTTGAACAGCACTTCGATCAGGCGGCGGCGCAGCTGGGGTGACTCGCCCATCAGCAGACGGCGGGCCACAAACGGGTAGGCCACGTCCACGATTTTGAAGTTGGGGTTGAGGCTGAGGGCGATGCCTTCTTGCGTCACCAGCGAGCGGATAATCAGGGCAAACTTGGCGGGCAGGCGGAAGGGATACTCGTACATCAGCGAGGCGAACTGGTCGGTGATCGACCGGAAGTTGAAGTCGCGGACGCTGGAGCCGAGGGCGCTGCCCATGACGGCCTCAATTGCGGGCACGATTGGCCGAATATCGGTGTCGGGGGTCAAAAAGCCCAGCTTGACGAAATCCTGGGTGAGGGCTTCGTAGTCCTGATTAATCAGATGCACGACGGCATCTACCAGAGTTTCCTTCATGTCCTCGCTCAGCTGGTCCATCATGCCGAAGTCGATGAAGGCCATCTGGCCCGTCGGCAGAGCAAACAGGTTGCCGGGATGGGGGTCGGCGTGGAAGAAGCCAAACTCCAGGAGCTGGCGCAACCCCGCCGTGACGCCGATCTCGATCAGGTCGTTTTCGTCCAGGTTCGATTCGCGCACCTTTTGTAGATCGGTGAGCTTGAAGCCGTTGATCCATTCCAGGGTGAGGACGCGCCGACTGCTGTAGCGCCAGTAGATGACGGGCACCTTCACCGTGATGTCGTTCTGGAAGTTGGCGGCAAACTTCTCGGCGTTGCGGCCTTCGTTCAGGTAGTCGATTTCTTCAAATAGCTTGGTGCCAAACTCGTCCACGATCATTGTCAACTCGTGGCCCAAATTGAGCGGCAGATAGGGGGCGAGCCAGCCCGCAGCCCAGCGCATCAGGTATAGATCCAGCGTCAGCACGGGCAGCAGTTCGGGCCGCTGCACCTTCACGGCTACGGCTTCCCCGGTGCGCAGTCGGGCTTGATATACCTGGCCCAGACTGGCGGCAGCGACTGGCTCGGGTGAAAACTCGCTATAGAGATCCTCCAGGCTGCGGTCGAGTTCGCGTTCGATGATGGCTCGGGCCACGGGAGTTGGGAAGGGAGCCAGCTGGTCTTGCAGCTTGGTCAGCTCCTCCAGAAAGTCTTTGCGCACCAGGTCAGGCCTTGTGGAGAGGGCCTGGCCAACCTTGATGTAGGTGGGGCCGAGGCGGGTCAAAATCTCGCGGAGCTGGGCTGCCCGCCGGGGGCTGACCTGTACCTGCTGCCATTTGTCCCACTGGAGGCCGAATAAAAAACCGGCAAAGGACCAGAGAATTACCAGGGTGCGCCAGACGGCAAGCCAGGGCCGAACCCTGTAATATTGGCGAATTGTAGCTGGATCATAACGTCGCATCTGGTCCACGAACATCTGACTCACGTTTCTAAAGCCTCTTTTAAAACTGTGCTCCTACGCGCCTACCCAGAGCCTGCGGCAGGGTGAGTAGTCCTCAGTGTGGCCCCGATTTGCCAGTTTGAGCCGCCCCAGGGCAGACAAAACCGGCTTTCGGCCTGCTCCGATGTCGGGCAGTCTGCTGAGGTAAGAGGGTCAGAAGCCAGCCCGGTTTGTATCGAGGGTTAACTTTAGTATAAGAAACTACAAACTTTCTGGGGATAAAGTTCAGAGAAAATTAACTTTTATATCAGAAATGTCTGTAGGTAAAAATTCTTATTCACCATAGTCCCACAAAAAATCGAGTTTTGTCAGGGATTGTCTAAAAACCTCCTGCCGCTATTCATGAAGAAAAATTGCTTCAAAGCTAAGTTTTGCAAAGGCTTGTGCCTGCTGTGCTGCCCCTCCGACTCGGGCCGCAGTAAAAAATCTGCGGGATTTTGCGGCTTTCCGCAGCGTCGTTAAGCTGACGATTACGCAGTCTTAAACCAACCTTGGTATTTTTTGAGCGGAGCGTTTAGTGCAAACAGCGCTCTGCTGCTGCTCTTCGCTTCACCCAACTGGCCTTCATTTAAAGATTGGCGCAAACGGGTTCACCCCCAACCTGCGCAGTCAGCTATCCACGCAGTGTCCATCATGCAGTGTTCATGCAGTTGAATTAACCGATTTTGAGAGAAGAACCATGGCAATCAAACGGAGACATTTCCTAGCATTTCTGGGCGCAAGCGCTGGTTCTGTCGCGCTACAGCCCTGGCTCAACAGCCAAAACGGTCAGTCTGCTCTGGCCCAAACCCCCATTGCCCAGATGCCAACTGGCACTATCAAATTTGCGCCGGTCAAGGGGCCGATGCCACTGCTGACGGACGGTATGGATCGGGTCAAACAGCTGAGCGACTACAGCCAATACAGCGTGGTTGACGACATCGTGTTGCCCGAGGGCTATGCCTACCAGGTTGTGGCGGCCTGGGGTGAGCCGGTCGGCGACTCCCGCTTTGGCTATAACAACGATTACCTGTCGTTTATCGAAACTGGCCCCAACGAAGGCTATCTCACGGTCAACTTCGAGTACATCAGCGCCTTGCCCTGGATTCAGTCGTTTGAGCAGGTGTTGGGTAAAACCCTGCCGTTTGAGGCGGTAACGACAGCAATCGCGCCCGGCGGAGAAGGCGGGGAAGGCAGCGTTAATGCCTTTGCACTGGCCAATACCGATCCGCTCAAGGCCCAGATCAAGGAAATCTGCAAAGAAGCCCTGATCGACCTGGGGATGGGCGTGATCTCGATTAAGAAAGACCCCAACGGCCAGTGGGTCCGCACCAATTCCCCGACAGACCGTCGGATTACCGGCATTTCGGGTCTAGAAGATGGCCGCTACCTAAAGTCAACTGGCCCTGCCGCCGCCGTATTCCGCAAAACCCAGGTGATGGGCTACACCGATGGGCTGGGCGACAGGATCATCGGCACCTTCAACAACTGCGCGGGCGGCACCACGCCCTGGGGCACCGTATTCAGCGGCGAAGAGAATATTCAGGACTTTGTGCCCGAACCCGTCCATGCCGACGGTAGCTCGATGGACCCGGCCCAAAAAGAGTTTGGCATCGACGACGAAGGCATCCAGGGGCCGGGCAACGTGTTTGGGCTGGCGGGCAACAAATACGGCTGGATGGTTGAGGTCGATCCGGCCAACCCGACCGACTACGGCACCAAACACACCTGGCTGGGCCGCTATCGCCACGAGGCCGTCGGCATTCACGCTGTGGCAGGCAAAAAGCTGGCCTTTTACTCGGGCTGCGACCGGCGCGGCGGCCACCTTTATAAGTTTGTCAGCGCGGGTACTGTCACCAATCCCAAGGACAAGGCCAACTCGCGCTTGATGAGCGACGGCATGCTGTATGGGGCCAAGTTCAATCCCGACGGCACCGGACGCTGGATTCCGCTCAAGGCCGACACGCCGATCAACCCCGACCTGCCCAGTATCCATGCGGGCAAGATGCTCGTCCTGCCCAACCCGGATCGCAACGCCGGAGGTGTGGCCAAGTTTGAGGACGATGCGGCGGTGCAAGCCTATACCCAGCAGTTCAGGACCCTGGGCGACCTCTACCGGGGCACGCCCGAAGAAGTGCAGGGCGCAATTTTGATCGACGCCCACTATGCCGCCAGCGCTGCCGGAGTCACCTGTACTGCCCGCCCGGAGGACACGGAGGTTGCCCCCAACGGCTCCCTGTTTGTCACCTTCACCTCGGGTTCACCCAGCAGCAGCGACGGCAGCCCCGATGCCCGCGTCTTCAAAGGCCCCAACGGCGAAGCGGTCTGGGAATACGGCTGGATTGTCCGGATCGACGAAGACAACAACGACCCGGCGGCCATGAGCTTCCGCTGGTCCACCTTTGCCACGGGCGGCGAACCTGCCGAGGGCGGCCTGGGCTTTGCCAACCCCGACAACCTGCTGATCGATCCTAAGGGCGACGTTTGGGTGGTGGTCGATATGTCCAGCGACAAGCTGAACAAACCCATGCCCAGCCGGGTCGATGCCGAAGGCAAACCCGTGAAACAGAGCGATCTGCGGGCCGTGTTTGGCAACAACTCGATCTGGTTCATCCCGGCCTCTGGCCCCAACGCGGGCGAAGCCTACCTGTTTGGCTATGGCCCGATGGATTCAGAAATGACCGGCCCCTACTTCAGCCAGGACCTGAAGACGCTGTTTATCGCGGCCCAGCACCCCGGTGAGATCGGCGGCATCCGGGAAAACATGGCCTCCGAGACGCGCCAGCTGGCTATGAAGACCGTAGACGGCCAGGAATTCATCCAGACCCGCGAGGTGCCCATCGGCTCCAACTGGCCCAGCAAAGCTGCCAACCAGCCGCCTAAACCCGCCGTGGTGGCGATCTACCGAGTGGATGGCAGCAGCCTGACGTAGAGGATAGGGAGATGGGGGGATGGGGAGATGGGGGGTAAGCCTCTGGAGTAGCTTCGAGGTCTTTCTATGAGCTGGCAGCTTGACTACAGTTGCCGATTCAGTGAGCCGATTCAGTGAGGTGAATAAGCTTTTCTCACCTCCTCACCCCCTCACCTCCCCCACCTCCATACACCGCCACCGGCACCCGCTTAAACGCTGGCGTCCCGCTGCGCGGATCGATCCGGGCCTTGAAGATGGCGTTGACTTCCGGGTAGAACATCAGGGCCGAGCCGGGCCGCACGTCGCCCAAAATAATTTCTACGTTGTCGAGCTGACCCGCGTCGCCCCGCACCGTCACTCGCTGGTGTTCTCGCAGTCCGGCTTGGCTGACGTCGTCTGGGTGCAGCAGGATGCAGTTGCGGTGGGGCATTCCCCGGTATTTGTCGCCGGGTTTGTAGACGACCGTGTTGTGCTGGGAATAGCTGCGGCCTGTGATCAGGGAGAGAATCAGGCGGGGTGGCTGGGATGACTGGGACGGGTCGAAGGCTGCGGCGTCGGGCAGGCGCAGCTGGGGCAGAGGTGTGGGAAACAGTTTGGCTCTGCCGGAGGGCGTCGGGAATTTGGGTTCGGTAAAAATTCGATTGCCTATCGTGAATTCTGTCTGGGTCTGGTCGATTTGACCGATCGCCTCGTAGCCGGGAATGGTTTGGGCGATCAGCTGGCGAATGTATTGGGTGTCCTGCAGTTTGCGCCAGTTGACCGGGTAGTCGCCGAGCAGGCGGTGGGCCAGTTCGCTCAAGAACTCGACTTCCGAGATCAGGTCGCCGGTTAGGTGGGTCTTGCCCTCGTCGTTCAGCCGCACGTAGTTGTTGCCCGACTCGGTAGTAGTTTTGTGGGGGTTCTCGAACCGATTCAGCACCGGAATAATGATCGTGTTTTGGCGGGCCAGCCCGTGGAAATGACCCAGATTGGGCTTGGTGGCCAGGTAGAGAATTGTGTCGATGTGGCCGAGGGCGCGCTGGGCCTGGGCCAAGTCCGGGTTGGCCGCATAGAGGTTGCCGCCCAGACAGATCAGGGTATCGATGGTGCCCGCCTCGGCGGCTTCAATTAACCCGCGAGTATCGTAGCCCGGAACCCGACTCAGGGGCCGCCCCAACAGGGTTTCGAGTGCCTGCCGGATCTCCTGCTTCAGCCGCTCGGTGATCACCACACCCATGGAGCCAAACCCCTGGACGTTGGAATGGCCGCGAATCGGCATGGTGCCCGCCCCTGGTTTGCCGACGTTGCCTGTGAACAGGGCGGTGTTGGCGATGCTGTAGACATTGTCTACGCCGTTGTCGTGCTGGGTAATGCCCATGGCCCAGGCAAACACCACGGCCTGGGAGCTGGCGATCATCCGAGCTGCCTGGCGGATCTCGGCTTCTGAAAGGCCGCAGGTGGCGGTAATCGTGGCCCAGTCGGTGGCTCTGGCCTGCTCAACTACGGCCTCCCAGTTCTCGGCGTGGGCCTGCAAAAAGTCATACTGCACCTGATCTTGCTCAATCAGCGCTTTCTGGATGCCGACAAACAGGGCGACATCGCTGCCCGGAACCAGCTGCAAATAGATCGAGGCGATCTCGGAGCCACTCAGCAGCGAAGTCAGCGGAAAGGCGGGCGAAGCAAATTTCACCAGCCCCACCTCCACGATCGGATTCACGACAATCACCTTGCCGCCCCGGTCCCGCAGTTTAATCAGCTCGTTCATCAGACGGGGATGGTTGGCCGGAGCGTTGGAGCCGATCAGAACCACACAGTCGGCCTGCTGTAAGCTCTCCAAACTGACCATGGAGGTGCCGGAACCAAACATCTGCTTCAGGCCGACGGTGGAGGGCGAGTGGCAGAGGTCGGAACAGTCGGCCAGGTTATTGGAGTCCAGCGCCCGCATCAGCAGCTGGAGCAAAAAGGCTGCTTCGTTGGAAGACCGACCCGAGCTGTAGGAAGCGACCCGCTCTGGCGGCTGCCGAAACGCCGCTGTGGCGATCTCATAGATTTCGGCCCAGCTGATTCGCTCGTAGTGGTCGCTGCCCGCCCGTCGAATCAGCGGCAGGTTCAGGCGGCCTAAACGGTCGGCTTCTAGCGAGGTCAGGGTTTGCAGTTCCTGGAGCGAACGCTGGGCAAACAGCTGCTCGGGTACGGCGGGCTGAATCTCGGCAGAAATCGCCTCGACGCTCTTCATACAGCGCTGCACCTTTTCGCCCGCTTCGTTGGTGAAGCCGCCCTTCTGGCCGCCCGTGCCCCAGGCGCAGGAGAGGCAGGCGCTTTTGTGCAGCAGGGTTTGCCAGAGCTTTGGCCCCTCGGGCGAGAGGGTATGCTCGGCCCAATATTGGATCAGCGGCAGGCCACCGCCCCGGTCGGGTGTAGCACCCAGCTCGGGCCTAGGGTCGGGGGCAGGAGAATCGGGCTCTGCTGGAGAGGGTTGGGAAGGTTGGGATTGGCTGACCATGGCAAGGCTGTAGAGGAGTTGGCGGCACAAAACGCTGGGGTTGCCCCTGAAGTTCAGCCGAGTTCACCTGAGCCATGTCAGCATAGCTGTTGCATGGCACCCCGCCTGTTTCAGAGCACCTGTCTTCAAGGTACCGCGAATGGTGAGCTGCCAATATGCCCCCCACAGCAGATGTTCAAACCCTCAGGATTGAGCTGTCTTAATGATCTCGTCAATTCTCAAAGGTCTCGTCGATTTTTAAGCCCGCTGGTCAGGCGAACCCAGGTTTAAGGCGCAGGGGGAACAGGCGCGGGCAGTGGCACTGTAGGTAAAGCCGGTAACGCCTCAGCAGCTGGGCTGGGAGTTGGCGCAGGAGCAGCATTGGGCGAGGTGTCCGGTGTAATATTCCGTGTGGTATTGGGCGAGACGCTGGGCGCAGCCTCCAGACCCACATCGGGCAACCGACAGGCATCGGCAGCAGGCGGCTGGATCTCAACCGTAATATCTGCATAGCCAGCGGTAGCCAGGAGCTGACTCACGGCCAGCTTGGCCCGGTCATTGGCCGATTGCAGCACACCGTTTGTGCAGGCCGTTTCGACAATTTTGGCCAGGGTTTCCCGCTGGGCCAGCTCTTGTAGCTCGGGGGCCACATCCGGGCCGAGTCCCATAAAACCCCGGTCGTAGTCGTAGACCTTGGAGCGGTTGACGTCGATTTTGCTGTCCAGAATTTTGGGGGGCGGCAGCCGCAGCGTCAGCCCTGTCCCAAGCGTTGTCCCAGTTGCCTGTACGGCTGTCTGCACATCTTCGGGCCGCAGGGTGGCCAGATCAACCCCGGCCCTGACCTCGCCGTGGGCAATGTAGAGTAGGGTGGTTTTGCCAATCACGTAGCCGCCCAGGGTGCGCTCGCGGCTGGTAGGCACCACCGATTCCATGCTGTAGACGGCAGTTGTGAGTTCGCTAGCGTTTCGCACCTGCTGCACGACCAGGGAGCGAATATCCACCTGGGCAGGCGGTTCCTGCACGGTAAACAGATTGCCAAGTCGGCTGAAAAACTGCCCACCCGTCCGGCCCAAATTAGCGCTTAAATTGGCCAGAGTCACCAGGCCCAGCATGGTCAGGCCGCCGGTAGTCAACAGCCCCAAATTTTTAAACCAGAGCAGGGAGCGGGGAGTCGGGGAAACAGCAAGCTGTTGTCTGAGATCGAGATCGTGGCTGGTCGGTCCAACCAAATCTGGACGGTTGCGCTTCGACTGTATTTTGAGACCCATTCCCACACCTTGCTGTTGTTCTCAGTCTTGAATTCTGATCCGAGTGCTGATCCGGGTTAGGGTTAATCCCTCTGCCCAAGGGCGATGCGTCAAAGACAACCGGATCGATGCGTTACCTGTTCAAGATGCCCGACCGTTGAGCCAGAATTCAGACATGCTCCAAATTTCATCCTAAAGGATGAGGCCAGCGAAATTGCAGGAATAGGTAGGAGAGAAAATCGGGGTTTGCGCTGGCGCTAGCAGCCCTGCTCCCAAACCCAACCACATCGATAGAGCAGCCTAGAAGCGGCTTAGGTCTGATCACAGTGGCCCCAGATCCCTGTAATATAACTTTAGATGTCACCTTACTTGGCTAAGGGTACAGATGTCACGCTTGGTTTGCCGTATTTTCCGTTTCGCCCTATTTCAAAGCTGTTACCTCTATGCTGTTGAAGTCCACCACGCGCCACATCCGGATCTATACCGCCGATCTCCAGAACGATGAACTCGTTCCTAGCGAAAATCAGCTCACCCTCGACGTCGATCCGGATAATGAACTGCTGTGGAACGATGACGCCCTCCAGCAGGTCTACCGTAAGTTTGACGCCCTGGTCGCCGACTATGCAGGGGCAGATCTAACCGATTACAACCTGCGCCGCATCGGCTCTGATCTAGAGCATTTCGTGCGGGCGCTGCTCCAGTCGGGGCAGGTGTCCTACAACCTGAACAGCCGTGTTCGCAACTATAGTTTGGGGCTGCCGCGGCTATCCGATGACGGTAGCTCTAGCGACCACCTCAGCATTCGGTAGCAATTGGGCTGCAATCGGGCTGGAGCCCACAAATTTATATTGCACAAACCCGCCCCAGAGCAGCATGATCCGCTGGCCAGTGTCTAAGATATCCTGGTAGGACTGTTGTATTCCTGGCTTCATGCGTAGCGCAGCGGCGATGCTTTACTGCCCCAATCCCACCTGCCAAGCCCCAAATTCGGAAGATGGCAAGTTTTGTCAGAAATGCTCAACATTGCTTCCGAAGCGCTATCTGTGGGCTTTGGGCGAAGGGGTTTCTGCCTATCAGCCGGGATCGATGCTGGCTGAGCGCTATCTGTGCAAACGGGCCAGAATTTTTTTAGACACCAAGCCGGGCCTGCTGTCGAGCACCTACCAAGAGCTTCCCGAAGTCTACTTGCCCTATCTGCGGCTGGTGGCCTACCCGCTGCATGTTCCCCAGGTCTACGACTGGATTCCGGCCTCACCTTTGGGCCAGGAAATCATCCTGTTGGATCACGCGTCGCTGGGTCGATTTGGCCAGGTGAATGCGGCATCCCTTTCCGCTCAGCCTTTTGGACAGGCGTCGGGTCAAGCGTCGGGCCAAGCCGATCCGCTCGAAACCGAATTGCTGCCCTCAATTGCCACCCAGTGGCAGCAGGCAACCGAACTGCGTCAGCTCAACTGGCTCTGGCAGATGGCCAACCTCTGGCAGCCGCTCAACAGCGAACGGGCCACAGCCAGCCTGCTTGATGCCGAAAATCTCCGAATCGACAGTACGCTGATCCGGCTTTTAGAGCTGCGGTTTGATGCCCAGCCCCACGGTCTGGCCGATCTGGGGCAGTTCTGGCTGATGTGGGCCGAGCTGGCCCAGCCCCAGCTGAAGGAGTTCATGACCCAGCTCTGTCAAGGGCTGATCGACGGCCAAATCTATAACGCCGAGCTGCTGGTTGGCGCACTGGATCAGGCGATCGCCCAGATTCACCAGGAGGCTCTGCGCTCTCGAAACTCGGTAGATCCAGCAAAGCAGTGCCAGATCCATTGGGCGACGCTCAGCGATCAGGGGCCGACCCGCCAGCGCAACGAAGACGCCTGCTACCCGGTAAGCGGCAGCCACGCCTCCAGCGATCCGGCCCTGCCGACCCTGCTGATTGTCTGCGATGGAATTGGCGGACATCAGGGCGGCGATGTGGCTTCTAATTTGGCCATTGCTAGCCTAGAACAACAGGTCAAAAGTTTAGCGATTGACCAGATGGACCCGGTTGAGCTGACGATTGCCCTGGAAAAGGCCGTCTGCGTTGCCAATGACCAGATCAGCCAGCAGAACGACAGCGAGCAGCGGTTTGAACGCCAGCGCATGGGCACAACCGTGGTGATGGTGCTGGTCCACGATCACGAGCTCTACATTACCCACATCGGCGATAGCCGCGTCTATTGGATGACCCGCTGGGGCTGCTATCAGCTCACCCTGGATGACGACGTGGCCTCGCGGGAGGTGCGGCTGGGCTACAGCTTCTATCGTCAGGCTCTACATCAGCCCAGCGCTGGTTCGCTCGTTCAAGCGTTGGGGATGAGCGCCTCCTCCATGCTCTATCCCAACGTTCAGCGCCTGATCCCCGCCGAACCAGGGATTTTGCTGCTCTGCTCCGATGGGTTGAGCGACAACGAACGGGTCGAGGAGGCTTGGGAAACCGACATCCGTCCGCTGCTCGAGCAGGCCATTCAGCTCAACGATCTGGACCTGGCTACCCTCAGCCAGCAGCTAGTCGAGATCGGCAACAGCCGCAACGGCTACGACAATGTCACGGTAGCTCTGCTCTACTACCACCCGGTCCAGCCCACAACCGCGATCAAACTGCCCGTCCTCCTGGCCGATGTTCCCAGCCCGCCGCCCCAGCGCGAGCAGGCCACCGAGCTAGTTGCGCCCGCTCTAGAACCGATGCCCGAGCCATTGCCAGCGGAAACTTCGGGCCGCAAGTTCTTGCCGCTAATGGGCCTTGGGATTGGCATTGTAGGTCTGGCCGGGCTGCTGGCAGCGCTTCTGCCGGTGCTGCGTCCTGCTTCAAGAGGCCTGTCGCCGGAGGTAACGTCCAGCCCTACGGCCCCGCTGACCAGTCTCGACGTGGGCAGTTTGATCGAGCTGACCCCGGCGGCTAATCCACCAGCTTTAGTGGCAAGACCGCCCCAATCTATGCCGCCGCAATCTGAGCTGCCCCAGCCCGTCTCGCCTCAACCTGTCTTGCCTCAGCCTGTCTTGCCCCAGCCCAGCCCGCCGCAATCTGAGCTGCCCCAGCCTGTCCCGCCCCAGCCTGTCTCGCCTCAACCAACAGCCCCCGCACTCTCTCCAACTCCTGCTAGTCCGGCGGCTCTTGATCCTGAAATCATTGGCGTCATTCCACCAGGCACTCTTCTAGAGGTGCTGCGGAAACAAAATCAGAGTCAGCAAGAGAGCTGGGTAGAGCTGCGGGTCTGTTCCGTCCCCAATTCTTCTGTTCCCAATTCATCCGTTTCCAGTTCGCCTGTACCTGGTCTGGGGCTCAGTCCGGCACCTGTTTCGAGTCCGGCGGCTGGCGCAATGTCTGGGTCAGCGGGTGGTGTAACCCTTCAGGCTGGGCAGACGGGCTGGATGCGCGAGCAGGAGATTTTACCGCTGGCCATCCCGCGTGCCAATCTGTCCGCTGAGCAACAGCAAGCCTGCTCCTAGGTACCTGCCTCCTACCAATTTTCTATAAGCCTACTTTTCTATGAGCCTGTATAGAAGGAGAAGGGCCTGGGACTCCGTCCCAGCAAGGGAGCGCAGCGCCCTTAACCCCCTCTTATTTTGTGCAGCTTCAAAAAGAATTGGTATCGCGCCTGAATTTCGGCACTGGTCTGTTAAGGAGTGATATGTAAAATGGTTGCATCGAGTGGATTAGAGCCGATGCACTGCCCAAAATGTGAAAGTCAGCAAGTCGTCAAAAACGGTAAGGTCATCCTACAGGACAGCGGTGTTGTGCAGAA
>JBJTUI010000344.1:0-8168 GCA_046080625.1 Elainella sp.
TCGGTGAGTTCGGTCTGCACCCGCAGCGGCAGCTGGGCCAGTCGGGGATTGGGGACTTGCAGATGCAGGCTGGGCGGAATCTGCCCCTGTTTAAGGGCCAGCGCCACCTTGATCAGACCCGCCACGCCTGCGGCAGTTTCCGTATGGCCAATGTTGGTCTTCACCGAACCAATCGCGCAGGGGGTTTGCCGCCCCAGCCCCAGCACTTCTCCCAGCGCCTCTAGCTCCACCGGATCGCCCAGTTTGGTGCCGGTGCCGTGGGCCTCAACATATTGCACCTGGGCCGGATCGACCCCCGCTCGCCGGTAGGCCAGACGCAGCACTTCGGCCTGAGCCCGAGGATTGGGGGCAGCCATGCCGGTACTGGAGCCGTCCTGGTTGACCGCCGAGCCCCGAATCAGGGCGTAGATCGGATCGCCTGCCGCGACGGCTGCGGGCAGGGGCTTCAGTACCACGACTCCCGCGCCTTCGCTGCGGACGTAGCCATCTGCCGAGGCGTCAAAGCTTTTGCAGCGCCCGCTGCTCGACATGAAGCCGCCTTTGCTGAAGCCTGCCGTGACGTTGGGCAACAGCAGCACGTTGACGCCGCCCGCTAGCGCCAGGCTCGACTCGCCCGACCAGAGGCTTTGACAGGCCAGATGTACCGCCACCAGCGACGAGGAGCAGGCCGTGTCGATCGCCATGCTCGGCCCCTTGAAGTCGAACAGGTAGGATATCCGGTTGGCCGCAATGCAGTTGCCGGTGCCCGTCGTGGCGTAGGGGTCGCTGACCGGGTGCTGCCAGAGCCGAATCGAATAGTCGTGGGTGCCGATGCCGATAAACACGCCGGTTTGGCTGCCCCGCAGCTGGTCGGGAATCTGGCCCGCGTCTTCCAGGGCTTCCCAGGCCACTTCCAGCAACAGCCGCTGCTGGGGGTCCATGGTCACGGCCTCGCGGGGGGCGATGCCAAAAAACTGCGGGTCGAACTGGTCGATCTCCTCCAGAAAACCACCCCAGCGCGTGTTGGCTTTGCCCGGCTGGTTCAGGTCAGAATCATAAAATTGCTCTACGTCCCAGCGGCTGGAGGGCACTTCGGTGATCGCGTCCCTGCCGGATTTGAGCAGCTGCCAGAAGGATTCGGGACTGTGGACACCTCCGGGAAACCGGCAGCCGATACCGACAATTGCAATGGGGACTAACTTCATAAAACCGGACAATGGGGTAGACCGCTCACACTCAGGCAATTACTCTCAGACAATTACTCTCAGGCAATTTTAGTTCACGAGGATACCATGATCCCTGTGTCCCCAGAGGCTTGCGCTCGATCCGGATGGTCAAGCTCACATTTCTTTAAGCAGGCTGCTGGATGAGATGGCTAACCGGTCAGGTTAAAAACTCTGGCACAACTCTGGCGCGGCTGAGAAAATCCTCTAAAATTTTGCTGACTTGGATCAGCATTGGACCAACGCTGGTTTAGGCCTCCCTCGGCCACCCCGCATTAGGGAAGCCGTGGGACTTTCTGACAAGCTTGGGAAACTAGACAAGCTTAGGAAACCATATTGGGACTCCAACTGCCATGAAGATCGCCATCATTAGCTCCGGATTTTTCCCCGTGATTGATGGCGTCACCATCACGGTGATGCAGCGAGTGCAGCGGCTCAGCCATTGGGGCCATCAGGTACTCATTCTCTGCCCCGACTACAGCCCGATCTCCGCGCTTTACCCCAACTGGGCCGCCTATGTGGGCGAGTTTCTGCCCCAGGTCACGGTCAAGCCTCTGGCCAGCGCCCCCTTCATGGGCCTGGAGTTTGACCGCAACGTCAAGAAATCCGCCTACCCCGACCTGCTGCAAGCCCTGCGCGAATTTCAGCCCGACCTGATCCATGTCGATGAACCAGAGCGGCTCCAGCTCGGCTTCGACAAAATTCCCGCCGCCGCCTTTGCCAAACAGCAGGGCATTCCCTGCGTCAGCTTCCTGCACACCAACTTTATTGACTACCTGGAAGACTACTTTTCGCTACCCCGACCCGTGATCCGATTGATGCAGGCCGTTTCGCGGCGGATCGTCTCCCACATCTACAACGCCTACGACGCCACGCTGATCAGCAGTCCCACCACCTACACAAAAGCCCGACAAATGGGGATTCGCAACGCGATCCAGGCCGAGCTGCTGGGCGTAGAGCTGGCCAAATTCGACCCGAAGCTGCGGCAACCCGACTTTTTTGCCCAGGAATACCAGCTGCCTGGCCTTGAGGCCAAAACAAAACTGCTGTTTTTGGGACGCCTCACCCCAGACAAAGGCTGGGCGTTTACCGTGAATGCCTTTACCCAGATGGCCGCCGATCCGCGCTATCGCGAGCTGTTGGCCTCGCTGGTCCTGATCATCGCGGGCGATGGCCCCCTGCGCGACGAGCTGACCCAAAAGTTTGCTGCCCTGTCTGCACAGGCGCAGCTGCAAATCCAGTTTCTGGGCCGAGTCTCCCCCGACGCCGTCCCGGCCCTGCTAATCAACAGCGACCTGCATGTCACCGCCTCCGAAAAGGAAACTCGGGGCCTGACCCTGCTAGAAGCCTGTGCCGCTGGCATTCCCGTTCTCGCCCCGGCAGCAGGCGGCGTGGTGGATACGGTCCAGACGGGCCAGACGGGCCTGCTGTTTCAGCCCCAAAACTGGCAGGATTTTGCCGTCCAGCTCCAGCAGCTCGCCACCCAGCCCAATCTGCGCCAGCAGCTGGGCCAAACTGCCCGCGCCTACATAGCCGACCAGGACTGGGACAGCGCCGTCCAGCGTTTGCTTGACCTCTGGCAAGACATCCAGCAGCAAGTCCAGCTCCGGCAGCCAGCCCCCCAGCGCCAGCCCCCCAAACCGCAGCCATGAAGCCCCCTCCGCTCCCCCACTCCCCATCCCCCCACCTCCCCATCCCCCCCACTCCCCACCTCCCCCCACTCCGCTGGCTCTGCGTCCTGCTGCTCCTGGGCCTGCTGTTTCGCCTGTCTTATCTGGATCAAAAGATTTTCTGGGTAGACGAGGTGGCAACCGTGGTGCGAGCCGTGGGCTACACAAAGGCCGAAATCGTCGCCCAGCTTGCCGACGGTCAGATCCACACCGCCGCCGACCTGCTGGCCTACCAGCGGCTCACCCCCGACCGCAGCCTGCTCGACAGCCTGACCGCCCTCAGCCGCAGCCCCGAACATGCGCCGCTCTATTTTGGGCTCACCCGCTTCTGGATGGTGGCGTTTGGCAGTTCGATTGGGGCAATTCGCAGTCTGTCGGTGCTCGCCAGTTTGCTGGCCCTACCGGCCCTCGGCTGGCTCTGCCGCGAGCTGTTTGGCCATTCAAGGCCCACAGCAGCTGGTCGGATCGGTGGGATCGCCGTGGCGCTGCTGGCCGTCTCGCCCTACTTCGTCGCCTATGCCCAGGAAGCTCGCCCCTACAGCCTCTGGCTGCTGACCCTGCTGCTCTGCTGGGCCGCCCTGCTGCGAGCGCTGCGGCTCAACTCCATCCCCAGCTGGGGGCTCTATGTCGTGACGCTCAGCCTCAGCCTCTACACGTCCCTGCTGACGCTGCTGCTGCTGCTGGGACAAGTCGGCTATGTAGGGATGATTGGGCTGAAGTTAGCAAATCAGCAGGCTAAAACTCGGGCCAAAACTCAAGCTAAAGCCAGAACCCAGCTCCTCACCCGCTTTGCCATCGCTGTAGCTACAGCCACGGTCTTATTTTTGCCCTGGATCTGGGTTTTGCTGCACCAGCAGCAGGCGCTGGCTGACAATACCACCTGGATGCGCACAGCCATTCATCCCCTCGCCCTGCTGGCCGTCTGGCTCTACAGTCTGGCAATTGTCTGGTTTGACGTGCCGGTGGTGCCGACGGGCGGGATGGCTCTGGCGCAGGGGGTGCTGGCGGCGTTGGTGCTGGCAGTTGTGGGCTATGCCGGGTATGCCCTCAGCCGGAGCGATCGGTCGGTCGGTCAGTTGAATGCGGCAGCTGCCCTGGCTGCCCTCAGTTTGCCGGTGCCGCTGCTGCTGCTGCTGCTCGATTTGGGGTTCCGGGGACAGTCCTCCGCCACCTCGCGCTACCTGATTCCCACCCAGATGGCCGCGCTGATTGCCGTCGCCTGCCTGTGCTATCCTGCCTTGTTTACCAACAAACACAAGGCAACTGGCTCACCCTCTCCGCCGATTCGACCCCGCACCGCTCAGGTGGTTTTGAGTGGCCTGCTGGCCCTCAGCCTCGTCTCTAACGGAGTTAACCTCACCCGCTCGCCCGACTACCAGAAAACCCGCAATCAGGCCAATCCCGCGATTGCGGCTCGGATCAACCAGATAAATCGCGCTCAAGCTGGGCTCGTACCCCTGCTGGCCGAACCTGCCCAGACCATGGATCTGCTCTCCCTCAGCCACCTGCTCGACCCAACAGTGCCAGTTCGCATCGCCCCCGCCGACCGGCTGCTCGATTTACCCCCTGCGGTCAGTCTGACTCCAGCCCGCCTGCCCACCTGCCCGACTGCCCTGTTGTTCAATCCTTCCCCGGCTCTGCTAGCAGCAGCCAACCAGCGTGACCTCCAGCCACAGCAGCTCTATCGGCCTGCTCTGCTCACCGCTGCCGATGTGCATCTGACGCTCTGGCAGATTGCCTGCCCAATCCCCTGAAGCCACAGACCCATTGCCACAGACCCGTAGGCCCATTGCCACAGACCCATTGCCACAGGACCATAGCCAAGTCCGGAAATGGCCAGACTTCACCGAGCCGCTCGCCTATGCTGACAGAGTTGTTTTCAGCCCGATTTGCCTCGGCTTCAGCAATGAATTCTGCACCTGACCCGTCGAATCGTCCATCGGTTGATCCGGCAGTACCTGATCCAAGCCATCCCTCCAGCCATCGTCAGCCCATGCGGCCCCGAGAATGGGCGCTGCTGCTGTTGCTCTCCCTGCTCTGGGGCGGCTCCTTCTTTTTCAACAAGCTGGCTCTGCGCGATTTACAGCCTCTCACCGTGGTCTGGGCCAGAACCAGTCTGGCGGCCCTGGCGCTGCTGGGCCTTGTCTATCTGCGTGGCGAAAACCTGCCGACCTCTGGGCGGCAATGGCAGGCTTTTGGCATCATGGGCCTGCTCAACAACCTGCTGCCCTTCAGCCTGATCGTCTGGGGCCAGCGTCAGATCGACAGCAGCCTCGCCGCTATCCTCAACGCCACCACGCCCCTCTTTACGGTGGTGCTGGCCCACTGGCTCACCCAGGACGAACGCCTCACTAGGCGGCGGCTAGCTGGAGTTAGCCTGGGCTTTGGGGGAGTCGTGGTGTTGATGGGAGGCAGCCTGACCGATTTAGGACTCCAGACCCGCCTGGGTGAAGCAGCGGTACTGGCCGCCGCCCTGTCCTACGCCTGCGCCGGACTCTATGGCCGCCGGTTTCGTGGCATTTCCCCTACGGTGGCCGCAGCCGGAATGCTGACCTGTACTGCCGTTTTGCTCCTGCCGCTGGTGCTGCTGATCGAGCGCCCCTGGCAGATTCACCCCAACACAACCACCCTGGCAGCGCTGCTGGGTCTGGGACTGCTCAGCACCGCCCTGGCCTACCAGATCTATTTCCAGATTCTGGCCGCCGCTGGGCCGACCAATCTGCTGCTAGTGACGTTTTTGATTCCGATCAGCGCCACCCTGTTGGGCACCTTGTTTTTGCAGGAACAGCTTGATGGACGGGCCGCCGTTGGTATGGCCCTGATCCTCACTGGCCTGCTGGCAATTGATGGCCGCCTGTTGCGGCTTTTGGGTCGGCGAACCGCCGAACATCCGAACACCAATTGAGGGCTAAAAATCAAGCTAAAGGCTAAAAATAGCTAAATTCCCGGCTGATGAAGTTGCTGCTCCAGTCCGGTTTGTAACAAATTCGTCAGAAAACTTTGACTTTCGCCGTATCAAACAACACCATTTTCCAGTAATTGACCAGTTTTGGCGATGATACTGTAGTAGAGATAGATGTTGTATTCACCCAAATGGCTGATATGGCAGCAGGAAGTAGCCACTTCTCCAGGTGCCATATCCTACAGGCAGAGTTGAAGGTAGACCGATGAACTGGCAAGAAGGACAGCGCGTAGAGTGCGAAGGCTTAAACTGGGGTCCCTGCTATGTCACGATGAGCAATCAACACATGGTTGTAATCTACTGTCCCCGCTACGAGATGGTCACGACAGCAGATCCCAGGCAGCTAGAAGAGGCTGGATGGAAATCCTCCGGCCTTGGCTCAGACAAAGTCGTTTGGCTCGAAACTTGGCGTCAGACCCACCGCGCCAATCTCAATCCGGCACCGCGCTAAGGCTGCTGTATTGAATCTGAGTCAGCAGCCTTTGCCATCGCCTATCACAAGGCTTTGTTGCTATTTCGTTTCGTGGTCTGAGCTCGAAACCCATTCCGAATAGGGATCGCCGTTAAACGGCTGTACGCCAATTTTAGGGGGATCCTGATCGCGATTGGGGCTAAACAGGGCAGTCGCACCTTCCGAGAGGTAGTCGATGATTTCGCCCATCCACTTAAAGATATTCATACGTTGACCTCAGGTTAGAAAACAGCGAAATTTGATCGTTCTAAGCCTGTTGAACAACTTGTCTAAATCTAATTGGGTTAGAAGCAAGTTTGAGCCCGTAGATCAGAGCTGAAACAAATCGAGAAAGGCTTCTAACCGTTGACAACTCCTCACAGTAGCGATCGGATGAGTTGTTTTTGAAAGCTTAGAATGATAAGTCAAGCAATCGAATCCATAGCCATTTTACGGCTCGTTCAGGGCTGATTCGAGCGGGTCAAACCCGATGGTTCTTGCTAAGCTTGAACTAACCCTATGCCTCAATCATAGAAGCAGACTGCTCTAATTTTGAATCTTGCTCTACCATTCTTTACACTGATCCCCGGCCCTGCAAATCACCGCTCGAGCGCGACCCCATCATCCTGTTCCAATCAGGACTTAGCCACGGCCTGCCGCACCAGCGCAGCCAGCTGTTGAGCGCTGTCGGGAACAGCCAAACTGCGGGCCGCCGCCGCCATCTGCTGCCGACTCTGGGGCGACTCTAGCAGATGCATCACCCGCTGCTGAAGCTGCTCTGCTGACAGGTGGTTTTGGGAGTAAAGCTCGGCAGCTCCGGCCTCAGCAAAGACACAGGCATTGTAGGTCTGGTGGTCGTCGGCAGCGTAGGGATAGGGAATCAGAATCGCTGGAGTGCCGGTCATGGCCAGTTCGGTCAGGGTGCCAGCCCCAGCGCGGCTGATCGCAACGGTGGCTCGTTGCAGCAGTCCGGCCATGTTGTGGTAGAAGGGCAGGGCCAGATAGTGGGGATGGCTAAAGCTGTCGGCGTCCGGGTCCGACTCGCCCGTTAGATGTACTACCCAGGCTCCCCCTTCCAACCAGGCCGGGGCAGCCTGCCGCACCAAACGATTCACGGCTACGGCCCCCTGACTGCCGCCCACCACCACAATCAGCGGAGCCTGGGACGGAATCGCCAGATCGGGCGTGGCGCTATCGCGGTTTTGGCTACCGCCTAAGTCGCCAAACTGAGCCCGCACAGGTGTGCCGACCCAAACCGTTTTGGCCCTGGGTAGATAGTCGGCAGCCGCCGCAAATCCCAACGCCACCTGGGTACACCAGGGGCTGAGCCAGCGTGTCACCTTGCCCGGCATGGCGTTAGACTCATGCAAAATTACCGGCAGACCCAGCAAGCGCGCCGCCACCACCGCTGGACCGGCAATGTAGCCGCCGGTCGTCAGCACAGCCTGGAACTGGCCCTGCTCTAACAGCTGGCGCACGGTCAGCACCGACAGCAGCAATCGGCTAAAAATTCTCAGCGTTCCCAACCCCAGCTTTTGCTGAAAGCCCTCTACCGCAATGGTGTGGAGCGGGTAGCCATTGGGCACGAGCTGGGTTTCTAGGCGGTTGGGAACACCCAGCCATTCGATCTGATAGTCAGCCAGGGCTTCGGCTGTAGCGAGGGCCGGAAACAGATGTCCGCCCGTACCGCTGGCTGCAATCAACAGTTTGGGGCGATGTGATGTAGAGAGAGAGGGCTGAACCAATTCTGTGGCAACCACAGGGTAACGCTCCATAAAACTTGGAAATTAAATCGCAGAGCCAGCGGATTTGACCAGAGCGTAACGATAATTTACAAGATTCGCCCGCTTGTTCGCCCACCTGGAAATCGGCGTTTTGCTGGC
>JBJTUI010000345.1:0-6517 GCA_046080625.1 Elainella sp.
AGCGCCGATGGCAAAATTGCCGATTTCAATCGCTCACCTGCCCGGTTTGGCTCCAGCCGCGACCGCAGCCACCTGGAAACCCTAATCGCCGAGGCGGATGGGGTACTGTTTGGGGCAGGCACCCTGCGAGCCTATGGCACAACGCTATTAATCAAAAGCTCCTCATTGTTGCAGAAAAGGCAGCTTCAAGGCAAACCTGACCAACCCGTGCAGATTGTCTGTTCGCGATCAGCCGTTTTGGCCCCCGAGCTGGTGTTTTTTCGGCAGCCCGTGCCGCGCTGGCTGCTCACAGCTCCCGAGGCTCAGGGAAACTGGCGGGATCGACCAGAATTTGCGCGGGTGCTGCCATTCTACTGCGAAGCTTCCGGCTCGGGGCGATTGGACTGGAACAGAACTCTGGCCCAGCTGCGCGACCTCGGCATCGAACAGTTGACAGTGACGGGCGGCGGCGAACTGGTGGCCGACTTGTTTCGGGCTGGGCAGGTAGACGAACTCTGGCTCACCGTTTGTCCGCTGATTCTGGGCGGTGCCGCGGCCCCCACGCCTGTCTCAGGAGGCGGTTTTACGGAACAGCTTGCGCCTCGCCTGACCCTGATCTCGGCTGAGGTGGTTGAGCAGGAGGTGTTTTTGCACTACCGCGTCGAGAGGCCTGAGCAGCGCTAGAAAACCGAGAGAGCTGCGCTACAGTAACTTAGGAGAAGCGTTGAAGACGAGATTGCAGGCCCATGACCGATCCGGTTGCCGATTGCGCCCAGCTGAGCCCCACTTTTGGTCCGGCTGACCCGTCTGCCGATCTCGTGATTGCCCGCCACTTCTACCAGCTCTGGCGGGATAACAGCGTGGCCGAGGCCGATATCCTGCCGGACTGGCAGCGTCAGGTTCAGGCGTTTATTGCGACAGCCCGGCGCGATCTGGGCTTTCAGGCGTTTGTGGCCGAGGTGGATGGGCAGATCGTCGGTTCAGCCAGCTGCCAGCGATTTGCGGGCCTCTATCCACTGGTGTTGGCCCCGACCCAGCGCGACTATGGCTATATCTGGGGCGTCTACGTTGAGCCAGCCTACCGGCGTCGCGGTTTGGCCCGCCAGCTCACCCAGATGGCTGCCGACCACCTCAAGACAATCGGCTGCACCCATGCCCTGCTGCACGCCTCACCCAGCGGCAAACCCGTCTATGCCCAGCTGGGATTTCTGCCCACCAACGAAATGCGCCTCGATTTGCGGGCTGACCCTCCCTAGCCCTCCTGAACTGCCTCTGCCCTGAGTTTCGCCTGCCCTTGCATCCCCTGTCTTGCTACCCATGCTCGAACAACTCCAGCCCCGCTATACCGTTTCCTGGACCAACAAAATTTCCGAGGTGCCCCAGGATGCCTGGGATGCCTTGGCCCTGCCGCTCCAGATGCCCTTTCTGGAATGGGAGTGGCTGCACAACATGGAGCAGTCCCAGAGCACCACGGCCAAAACCGGCTGGCTGCCCAACCACCTCACCCTCTGGCGCGGTCGCGACCTGATTGCAGCGGCCCCGATGTATCTAAAGGGCCACAGCTACGGCGAGTTTGTGTTTGACCACCAGTGGGCCGATCTGGCCCATCGCCTGGGCGTCCAGTATTACCCCAAACTGCTGGGCATGTCGCCCTTCACCCCAGCAGAGGGCTACCGGTTTCTGATCGCCCCCGACGAAGACGAGGACCAGATTACCGAGATCGTGGTGGCCGCGATCGACGAGTTCTGCATCCAAAACCGGATCTCCGGCTGCAACTTCCTCTACGCTGACCCGGACTGGATTCCAGTGATGCAGCGGCACGGCTTCTTTAGCTGGCTGCACCACAGCTATGTCTGGTCAAACCGCAATTTCCAGAACTTCGACGACTACCTGGCCGCCTTCAACGCCAACCAGCGGCGCAACATCAAACGCGAGCGCAAGGCCGTCGAGCAGGCGGGTCTGCAAGTGCTGCCCCTGACTGGCGACCAGATCACACCCGCGTTGCTCAACCAGGTCTACGAGTTCTACTGCGACACCTGCGACAAGTTTGGCTATTGGGGCAGCAAATATCTGACCAAACGGTTTTTTGAGCAGCTCTACCCCCGTTACCGGCATCGGGTGGTGCTATTTGCGGTTTATAACCAGGTCAACCCCCACCGCATGGTCGGCATGTCGTTTTGCCTCACCAAAGGCGACCGGCTCTATGGCCGCTACTGGGGAGCCACCCAGGATTTCGACAACCTCCACTTCGAGACCTGCTACTACAAGCCGATTGAATGGGCGATTCAGCAGGGCATCCAGACCTTTGATCCGGGGGCAGGGGGCCGCCACAAGCGCCGTCGCGGGTTTCCGGCCACGCCCAACCGCTCGCTGCACCGGCTCTATGACCCACGCTTTGCCAAAATTCTCGACGCCTATATTGACGAGATCAACGAGATGGAGCAGCAGGAGATCGACGCGATCAACCAGGATCTGCCCTTCAAGCAAACCCAGGCGGCTCCCTGGCTGGCTCAGTCTGATCTGGCCCAGCCCGGTTTGGCCCAGTCCGGTTTGGTCCAGTCTGATCTGGCCCCTGCTCCGGGCGATGAGCCGGAGGAATAGCCCTGGCTAAAACACCGTCCGGATCACCCGTTCGCCCGGATTGCGGTCGCCAGCAGATTTGCCCAGATCGCGCACCACAAAGGAACGCTGGAGCCAGCGGTCGAAGCCGTCGTAGCGCGGCGTAAACGAGGAGCGGCCATGCACGGTGCGGCGGTTGTCGATGCAGAGCAGGTCGCCCACATCCAGCTTGACGCCCTGATAGACCTGGGCCACGGCATCTTTGAGCGCTTCCAGGGCGCTGTCAGCTTCCGGCGTCAGGGCTTCCATCAGGTCTTCGTCGTAGTTCAGGAATGGGTCGCTGGGGTTGCCGTAGAGCACGGGCAAGAGGGGGCCGTTGCCCTTGACGGTCTGCATGTTACCAAAGGAATAGTCGATGCCGGTGCGGTAGAGCGGCTGAAACAGGATCTCGCGATGCTCAGCCGAGAGCAGGGGCAGGGCGTGGGTGATGCAGGCGAAGGTGGTTTCGGCGATCCGCTCGTGGTCGGGCCGGAGGCAGAACAGCAGCAGGTATTCTGGGGCGTAGGGGTGGAACACGGTTTCGCGGTGGAACTGGAGCCGGGTTTTGGAGCCGCCGGACGACTGAATTTTCTCCTGGCTCTTGACCGGGGCCAGATTCTGGAACAGATCGCCGTTTTTCTCCTGGATATAGGAGACCAGATGGCCCAGACGGCTGCCGATCATGGCCAGACAGCGCTCGCTGACAAAGGTGGCCTTCTCGTCGGAGCGTTTGGCATTATCGGGCGTCGGCACCCGGTAGAGCACCGGATCGATCGGCAGGCCGCGCAGCAGCAGAATCCCGGTGGGGTTGGAGCGCACCTGGAACTCCAGCAGGGCACGCCGGACAAATCGCGGCATTTCGTCGGCCCGGATCTCGCAGTCAAACAAAAATTCTTCCGTGTCCTGGTAGGGACTGACGCCCGGAGCCAGAAACAGATTCAGGGTCGCCTCATCAAAACCGCGACAGTCTACGGTTTGAACTTCGGGGCGGGGGGATGGGGTATGGGAAACTGCGGCCTGCATCATGACCTCCTCACTCAGACTCAGGATATCCTCCAGTTTGGCTCAGCCTAGGCCGTTTCAGCAGTAGTGCCAGCTTCATTCGCCCGACTCGGCGGTAGGCTGATTTCGATTTTGGCCTCAAATTCCTCCAGAGCCTGATTGGTGCCGACTTGCCAGACGCGCGCCATCGTTGCTGTCACAAGTTCAGGCAGATCGAGGTTAGGGAAAGTCGGACTGGTCTTGACCGGCTCGTACCGGCCCGCCGTTAAGCAATAGATCGTTAATTTGCCGTCGAAGATCCAGAGCTCTGGAACGCCAATTATCTGATAGGCATCCAGCGTGGTTTTTGAGGTGACATCAGTTTCAATCGCCAGATCAGGCGGTGGATCGCTGGGTTCCAGACGGCGACGGCCAATCATCTGGCGGTAGTTCTGGATGTAGAAACAGGCATCGGGTTCGACCCCGGCTACTCCTTCCCGTTTGAACGTGGTGGAGCCAAACGGCTCATACATTTGGCCGCTCCATCTCAGCAGCAGCTTCACCAGATCGGAGAGCACGTCGCGGGAGATTTCGTGCTCAGGCAGGGGAGCCATAATTTGCAGCGTTCTGTTGCTGTAGGCGATGCGCGAGGCGCGGCGGTGGCCCAACTCCTGCAAAACCGCCTCAAACTCGTCCCACGACACGTCTGCCACCGTGACGACGCTGCCCGGTTGGAGCTGAAGCTGGCTGATGGGTTTGAGGACGGGAATCGCCGCAGCCATACAGGTTTGAGGGGATGGAACGTCAGGCTTTAAGCGTAACTCATGGGCTGGTGATTGTAACAGTCTCGCCAGATCTCAGCCCCAGAATCTTAGCTTCAGGCGGCAACCCACCCACCCAGATTACGGTTTGCCTCAATTCCGCCTGTCTCTGGGCTGCCTACACTAGAGACATCGAAACGCGGTAAGGCAAAACCAGATTCACCCGCATCCCGATAGCGCTGATTCTCCACCCAGTTGTCTCATCACCTAAACCTGTGACAGACCTGTTACTCCCAATCCACCTGCCCGACCGTTGCGGCTTGTGCAGTGAAGATCTAGGCCAACCGTCCATACTTGGTTCGGTAAACTCGCCTTCATCGAATGTCGAAAGCCGCCCAGTATATAAATGGTGTTGCTTTCCCGCCGCACGACTTTTTCCTGTGACTGAATAGAGTCGTTGACTGTAAACAGTCTTGCGGCAATGCGGGCTTGATGAGACTCGAAGTTTTGACTCGAAGCCGCAGCAATTGGTTAACCAGGAACCAAATTTTTATCTAGAACCGGAGCATTAGTTTTATGGCAAAAGTTGTTGGAATTGACCTCGGGACCACGAACTCTTGCGTGGCCGTCATGGAAGGGGGAAAGCCCACCGTAATTCCGAACGCAGAAGGGGCGCGCACTACGCCATCGGTTGTCGCTTACGCTAAAAATGGCGACCGTTTGGTGGGTCAGATCGCCAAGCGTCAGGCCGTGATGAACCCCGAAAACACCTTTTATTCTGTGAAGCGCTTCATTGGTCGCCGCTTCGATGAAGTCAGCAACGAAGCCACCGAAGTTTCCTACAAAGTCTTGAACACGGGCGGTAACGTTAAAATCGACAGCTCGGCCCAGGGCAAGCAGTTTGCGCCGGAAGAAATCTCGGCTCAGGTGCTGCGCAAGCTGAAGGAAGACGCCAGCAAATATCTGGGTGAAGATGTCACCCAGGCCGTGATCACCGTTCCGGCCTACTTCAACGACTCCCAGCGGCAGGCCACTAAGGACGCGGGCAAAATCGCTGGTCTGGAAGTGCTGCGGATTATCAACGAACCGACTGCTGCTTCGCTGGCCTACGGTCTGGACAAGAAGAGCAACGAAACCGTGCTGGTGTTTGACCTGGGCGGCGGCACCTTTGACGTCTCGGTCCTAGAAGTGGGCGACGGCGTGTTTGAAGTGCTCTCTACCAGTGGCGACACCCACCTGGGCGGTGACGACTTCGACAAAAAAATCGTAGACTACCTGGCCGAAGAGTTCCGCAAGTCAGAAGGCATCGACCTGCGCAAAGACAAGCAGGCGTTGCAGCGCCTCACCGAAGCCGCTGAGAAAGCCAAGATCGAATTGTCGAGCGTGACGCAAGCTGAAATCAACCTGCCCTTCATCACCGCGACGCAAGACGGACCGAAGCACCTGGAAATGACGCTGACTCGCGCCAAGTTCGAGGAGCTCTGCGACGACCTGATCAAGCGCTGCGCTATCCCGGTCGAGAACGCCATGCGTGACGCCAAGAAAGACAAAAACAGCATCAACGAAGTCGTGCTGGTGGGCGGTTCCACCCGGATTCCCGCCGTGCAGGAATTGGTGAAGCGGATGCTGGACAAGGAGCCCAACCAGACCGTTAACCCGGACGAAGTTGTGGCAATGGGTGCCGCTATTCAGGCGGGCGTGCTGGCGGGTGAAGTCAAAGACATCCTGCTGCTGGACGTGTCGCCGCTGTCTCTGGGCGTAGAAACCCTGGGTGGTGTGATGACCAAGATCATCCCGCGTAACACCACGATTCCCACCAAGAAGTCCGAGGTGTTCTCGACCGCAGCCGACGGTCAGCAAAACGTGGAAATCCGCGTCCTGCAAGGCGAGCGAGAAATGGCCAACGATAACCGCGAACTTTCCGTCTTTCGTCTCGACGGCATTCCTTCGGCCCCGCGTGGTGTCCCTCAAATCGAAGTCACCTTCGACATCTACGCCAACGGTATCCTCTCTGTTACCGCCAAGGATAAAGGCACAGGTAAAGTCCAGACCGTCAGCGGCATCACCGCCTCGACCCTGCCCAAGGACGAAGTGGAGCGGATGGTGAACGAGGCCGAGCGCAACGCCGACGCCGACCGCGAACGCCGCGAGAAGATCGACCTGAAGAACCAAGCCGATTCGCTGGCCTACCAGGCTGA
>JBJTUI010000346.1:0-4873 GCA_046080625.1 Elainella sp.
CCAAAAGCGGCGATTTCCAGACTTGACGGGAATCCCCACCCTATCGATCATGGGTAGCAAGATAGAATGAAGACGCAGAGTGAAGCCGATTTTACGGTGAATTGGCTACCTGATCTGCAATTGTCAGGCATGATAGGAAGATTACAAAGAATTGTGATCCAGCAGATGGCCGTTCCCCAGGGCGAAGGCTACGAGCGGGGACTACAAGCGGGTCGGCAGGAAGAGCAAGTAGAGCAAAGTAGATAGGGCCACACTGGATAAGTTAGGCCAACAAGCGGGCCAGCAAGTTGGGCCAGACCAGATCGGGCAAGTAGGGCAAAGATGGTGCAAATAGGGCGCAAAAACGCCAGTTGCAGCCTGGATTAGAGCTAGTCAAGCAGGAGAGCCGGAGCGCATGGGAAAAGTAGTTGGCATTGACTTAGGAACAACCAATTCGGTTGTGGCCGTCATGGAGGGGGGTAAACCCGTTGTCATTGCTAATGCTGAAGGTATGCGCACGACTCCTTCAGTGGTGGCCTTCACCAAAGACGGTGAGCGGCTGGTGGGGCAAATGGCTCGTCGCCAATCGGTGTTGAACCCCCAAAACACTTTTTATGGCGTCAAGCGGTTTATTGGCCGCAAATACAGCGAACTCAGCCCCGAGGCCAAGCGCGTCCCCTACACAATTCGGCGCGACGAGGCTACCGGCAACGTCAAGATCAAATGCCCCCGCGTCCAGAAAGACTTTGCGCCAGAAGAGCTGTCGGCCATGGTGCTGCGCAAGCTGATCGAAGAGGCCAACCGCTATCTGGGCGAGCCCGTCACCCAGGCCGTGATCACGGTACCCGCCTACTTCAATGATGCCCAGCGGCAGGCGACTCGCGATGCGGGCCGAGTGGCAGGTCTGGAAGTGCTGCGGATTTTGAACGAGCCAACGGCGGCCTCGCTGGCCTACGGCCTCGACCGGCGCGATAGCCAGACAATTCTGGTGTTTGACCTGGGCGGCGGCACCTTTGATGTCTCAATTCTTGACATTGGTGACGGTGTGTTTGAAGTGCGGGCTGCCAGCGGCGACACCCAGCTGGGCGGCAGCGATTTCGACAAGCGGATTGTAGACTGGCTGGCCGAGCAGTTTCAGCAAAAGGAAGGGGTTGATCTGCGCAACGACCGGCAGGCGCTCCAGCGGCTGATCGAGGCGGCGGAAAAAGCCAAGATCGAGCTGTCGGGGGTGACTGCGACAGAAATCAACTTGCCCTTTATCGCGGCGGGGCCAGAGGGGCCGCTGCATATCGAAACTCGCCTCAGTCGCGACCAGTTTGAAGACCTCTGTGCCGATCTGGTCAACCGGCTGCGCCAACCCGTGCGCGAGGCGTTCAGTGATGCCAGGGTCAGCCCCAGCCAGATCGATGAAGTGGTATTGGTGGGCGGCGGCAGCCGGATGCCGATGGTGCGGCAGCTGGTGCGCTCTTTGATCGATATCGAGCCCAACGAAACCGTCAACCCGGACGAAGTGGTGGCGATTGGGGCGGCGATTCAGGCCGGTATTTTAAATCAGGAAGTCCAGGACATTCTGCTGCTGGACGTGACGCCCCTCTCCCTCGGTCTAGAAACCATCGGCGGCGTCATGAAAAAACTGATTCCCCGCAACACCACAATTCCGGTGCGGCGCTCGGATGTGTTTTCCACCTCGGAAAACAATCAGACGATGGTGGAAATTCATGTGGTGCAGGGCGAGCGCGAAATGGCCTTGGACAACAAATCCCTGGGTCGTTTCAAGCTGATGGGAATTCCGCCTGCGCCCAGAGGCATTCCCCAGATCACCGTCTCGCTCGATATCGACGCCAACGGAATTTTGCAGGTAACGGCGCTGGATCGGACCACGGGCCGCGAGCAGGGCATCACCATCCAGGGCGCGTCTAACCTGAGCGACAGCGAAATCAACCGGATGTTGGAAGAGGCCGAACGCTTTGCCGACGAAGACCGCCAGAAGCGCGACCGGATTGAGAAGCGCACTAAGGCCGAAGCCCTCACCTTCGAGGCCGAACGCCAGCTGCGCGAGGTGGCGCTCGATTTTGGCATGCAGTTTGCCAGCTCCTACCGTCGCCGCATCGAAAACCTGATTCAAGACCTGCGCGATTTCCTCAAGCAGCAAGACGATCGCGGCATTGATACGACCCAGGCCGACCTGCGCGATGCCCTCTACGAACTCCAGCGCGAGGTGTATCAGATCACCAAGGAAGACGAAGAGGAAAAGGATTTCTTTGGCTCGATTCGCCGCACCCTCTCTAACCTGGGCGAAGAGTTTTTTGGCGACGACGATTACTACGACGAGCGGCGCGATGGCTACGGCTATGGCAATAGCAGCTATGGCAGCAGCTACGGCAGCTACGACAGCTATGGCCGCCGCGATTCCTACGGCAGCAGCTACGGGGGCTATGGCAGCGGCAACACGGGCAGCTATCGCCGGGATGATTACCAGCGCGAGAACTATCAGCGCGAAGACTACCAGCGCGATGATTACCGCCCAGAGAGCTCTCGCCAGGAGAACTATCGTCAGGATGATCGCCAGGAGAGTGGCCGCCAGGAGAACTATCGGCAAGACAGCCGCCAAAATAATTACCGGCAAGACGACTATAGCCGCAGTGCCGATCAGAACTATGGGCGTGATGTTAGGCCGGGAGCTGATCGGCGGGGTCGAGGGAATGATTTGGGCGACGACAACTGGGGTGACGACAGCTGGGGCGATGAAGACTGGAGCAACAGCAACGACTGGAATAGCGAGCGCAGCTCTAGCCGATCCAACCGCAGTGTGAACCCCCAGGACTCCGACCGCCGGGATGCTGACCGGGACTATAACCGGGACTACAGCCGGGACTACAACAGTCCAGCTAACCGCAGCCGCAACGAGGGCCGCAGCCCTGAAGCTCGTCGATCAGAAGCGCGTGACTATCGGGACAACAGCTATCAGAACAGCAGCTATCAGGACAATAACTATCGAGGCGGTTATCGGGAGAACGCCCGAGACAGCGAACCCAATCCAGAGGCCGACCGGCCCTCTCCCCGACGCAGCCCACGACCCGACGCTCGCCCAGATTTGGATCGGCCTGCTGACCCAACGACTGAAGCTGGATCTCGCCAAACCTACCCCAGCCGGGAAGCCTATCGGCGAGAAACGGGACGGGAAACAGGACGGGAGACGGATCGTTCTGAGTTCGTAGAAAGATCTGGATTGGGCCGGGCCGACTCTGGGCGCAACGGTGATGCAGGTCGTGAATTGAGCCGTGAGCTGGACCGTGACCCAAATCGTGATCCCAATCGCGGCCCCAATCGCGAATCGGAGCGCGACCTAGACCGGAATGCCGCCCGTGAGCGGTTCCCTGGCGAGGCGGATCGAGATCCCCGCGACCCCTACTCATCGCGCAGCAGCGCAGCACCCGACCGACGCAGCAACCGCCGTCCGGCTTCGGCCAATCCCTATCCGGACGATGAGTGGGGCGACGAAGACGAATGGCTTTAGGCCCGGTTTTCCTGCTGTTCTAACTCCCACCTTGCCATCTCTCGGATCTTTCCATGCAAAACTTTCGCAACTATTACGACCTTCTGGGAGTTTCTAGAGACGCGACAATCGACGAAATCAAAAAAACCTTCCGCAAGCTGGCCCGTCAGTACCACCCGGATATGAATCCGGGCGACAAGGCCGCTGAGGAGAAGTTCAAAGACCTGAACGAAGCCTACGAGGTGCTTTCGGACGAAAGCAAGCGGGCCCAGTATGACCAGTACAGTCGCTTCTGGCAGCAGAGCGGTTTTCAGGGAGCGGCAGACTGGGTGAGCAAGCGCTGGGGCAGCCGGACGCGCCAGGAAGAGGAGATGGATTTCGGCAAGTTCCGGGACTTCAACTCGTTTGTGGATGAGCTGCTGAACCGCCCCAACCCCACGGTCAGCCCTGACGACCTCTACCGCAGTGAGCGGGTGAAAAAATCCTATACGGTGCCGCCCCGCACCCAGCCCCGCGACGCCGAGGCCAACCTGACCGTGCCCCTGGAGCGGGCCTATACGGGCGGGCGGGAGCGGATTCGTCTGGAAGACGGGCGGGCAATCGAGGTCAACATGCCGCCAGGGATGATCAGCGGCCAGCGGATTCGCCTCCAGGGCCAGGGCGTCGCCGGCGGTCACCTGTTTCTCAACATCACCGTACCGCCCCATCCGTTTTTTCAGATCGACGGGGCTGACATCTACTGTCAGCTGCCGATCACGCCTGCCGAGGCCGTGCTGGGTGGCCCGATTGAAGTACCAACGCTGGATGGCCTAGTGAAAATGATGATTCCGCCCAGCGTCCGGTCGGGCCAAAAGCTGCGGCTGAGCGGCAAGGGCTACCCAATCGACGGCGAGCGCGGCGACCAGATCGTGGAAGTGCAGATCGTCACGCCCAAGGAACTTACCCCCACCGAGCGCGAACTCTACGAAAAGCTGCGCCAGTTTGAGACTTTTAATCCCCGCGCCAACCTGCCCGTGTAGGTGCCATGCCGACCCAGTTTCCCCGCCGCCATCTGCTGCGAGCGCTGATGTTTGCCGCCGGTTTGAGCTGTAGCCCTTTGGGCTGTGGCCAGGTGGGCTCTAGCCAGAACAGGCAGGCCACCCGCTCCCAGGCCGCTCCAGATCCGATGGGTTCCGATACCGATGTG
Source organism: Elainella sp. (assembly GCA_046080625.1). Taxonomy (GTDB): domain Bacteria; phylum Cyanobacteriota; class Cyanobacteriia; order Elainellales; family Elainellaceae; genus Elainella. The sequence continues at coordinate 4,662 of JBJTUI010000346.1, forward strand.
CTGATCATCGGGGCCGGAATTGCCGGACTGGCCGCCGCCCAACGTCTTGCCTCCCAGCGGCGCATCCGGGTGTTAGAAGCCCGCAACCGTCTGGGAGGCCGGATCTGGACCGACCGCTCTCTGGCGATGCCGCTCGATCTGGGAGCCTCCTGGATTCACGGCAGCGACGGCAACCCGATCACCCAGCTGGCCGAGCAGTTTGACCTCACCCC
>JBJTUI010000347.1:0-14710 GCA_046080625.1 Elainella sp.
ACCTACCTCTGGCAACACGGGGATTGCGCTGGCCATGGTGGCGGCGGCCAAGGGCTACCAGCTGATTCTGACCATGCCGGAAACCATGAGTCTGGAGCGGCGGGCGATGTTAAAAGCCTATGGAGCCCAGCTCGAACTCACACCCGGACCCCAGGGCATGAAAGGGGCGATTGCTCGGGCGACGGAAATCGCCAGCCAGTTGCCCAACGCCTTTATGCCACAGCAGTTTGCCAACCCGGCTAACCCGAAAATTCACCGCGAGACGACCGCCGAGGAGCTCTGGGCCGATACGGACGGTCAGATCGACGTCCTGATTGCCGGGGTTGGAACGGGCGGGACGATTACCGGCGTGGCAGAAGTGCTGAAGCAGCGCAAGCCAGAGTTCCAGGTGATTGCGGTAGAGCCCAAGGAAAGTCCGGTGCTGTCGGGCGGCAGTCCGGCTCCCCACAAAATCCAGGGCATCGGCGCGGGCTTTGTGCCCCAGGTGCTGCGCACCGACCTGATCGATGAAATTATCCAGGTCAGCAGCGAAGAGGCCATCGCCTACAGTCGGCGGCTAGCCCGCGAGGAAGGTCTGCTGTCGGGGATTTCGGCTGGGGCTGCCCTCTATGCCGCAATTCAGGTGGCCAAACGCCCGGAAAATGCTGGCAAATTGGTGGTGTTTGTCCAGCCCAGCTTTGGCGAACGCTACCTCAGCACCGCCCTATTCCAGGATCTGCCCGAGGTAGAAGTGGTGAATCTCAAGGAGACTGCCCGAGCCGTGGCCACCGTCGGGACCTAGGCAGCACTAGAGAGATAGTCCCGATAGCGCTGTTGGAGTTGCTCTGGGGCAAGAGGCTTCGTCCAATATTCCACGAGCGCCTGCCCCAAGGCCCAGGTACTGCGGTCTGGAGCCGAATCGGAGTCGAGCAGCAGCGGTCCCAATACTCGCAAATCAAAGCCAGCCTGGTCTGAAGCTTCAAGGCTAAGACTCTGGGCTGGCTTTAGCAGTCTGAACAAGTCGTAGGCCATCTGGAGTTTGCCAATCGCGGTTGGGATTTGCTCCACCGGGATCTGGGTGGCCCATTCCGGAGCCGTGGCTGCTAGCAGCCGAAACCGCTTGGACAGCAGGGCCAGCACCGGACTCTTTAGCCAGACCGTCAGATCGCGGGTCGTGGTGATTTGAAAGGCGTAGCGGTCGATAATCTTAGCGGCAGCCAGGCTGCGGGCATCCAGATCGCGCAGCAGGCGGGCCAGCCGAAACTGACTGGCCGGAGCCACCAGTTCTACCAGGGCCAGCGATACCCGGTCGGCCCCCCAGGATTCCCTGCCGCTCTTGAGGTCGCCGGTCACAAGGGGCAGCACCCGGCTACAGCAATCGCCCAGCATCTCCAGCCGGTAGGCGACGGCTTCGCGAATCGAAACCTCCTTGGGCCGGTTGCCCCACTGCCAGTCATAGGGCGGCTGCCACTCGCGCAGGGGCCGCAGTCGGTCTACCTGAGTGACAATCGCCAGGGTGGGCACCGCAGCAGACCCAGAAGCAGGCCCAGAATTAGACCCAGAAGCGGCCTGGGAACTGGCCAGACTGTTGAGAAAATCCACGTCCATTTGCAGGGCCGGGTCGAGGGCAGGCGTGACCAGCAGTAGCAAATCGGCGCTATGGGCATAGTCCAACACCTGCTGGCGATAGCTGCTCTGATTCACCTGCTCGTATCCCGGCGTATCCCAGAGCGTGATCGTCCCCGCTTCCGAGAGCCATTGGTAATGCTGAATTCGATCCGTATTCGGCAGTAGATCCGTCTGGGCCAGATCGGTCTGGAACAGGGTGTTGATCAGGCTGCTCTTCCCAGCCCCGGTGCGCCCCACCAGCAGAATATTCAGCGGCTTTTCCCCACCGGTAGCCAGAGGCTCGGCCTCGGCCAGAATTTCGCGCAGAGACTGGGTTTTGGGCTGGAGCGCGACAGCTTCAGGCGTGAGCACCGCCTTGCCGTAGAGCAGCATCGCCTGCCGACAGAGATTGCGCAACGCCGTCTCCCGCAGAGACTGGCCCAAATTGACCAACAGCTGCTGGTTGGCCTGATTCGTGTAGGGCTGGCTAGCTTGACGCGCCGCTGCCGCCACCGGATTCAACACCCAGCTGGCCCAGTTCCAGGCCTGCCAGAGTTTGCGGGCCGTCGGCTCCAGCTTGCGGTAGACCTCGTAGGCCTCATAGCCCTGCCCAAGCGTCACCTGACTCAGCACCGGAGACAGCTTCTGCATCCACAGATCCATATCGTCCACCGTGCCGCGAATCAGCCCGTAGGCCTGCGGGATATGGATATTCAGCAGAGGATATTTCACCTCCGGGTAATAGATCTGGGCCACCGCGCTAACCACCTCCTGGCAGCGCTGCCAAAAACTCGGCCAATCTTCCCAAATAGGCCGGTCGGCCTGAGCCTGAACCAGCACCACCTGCAAAGCCGCCTCCGCCTGTTGCTCTACCGCCTCCGCCCCAGGCAGAACTGGCCGAACCGCCTCCAGATCCGCCGTAATTTGGGCCAGCACCTCCGAATTAATCAGCGGACGAGTCCAGCGCACCAACAGCCAGCGCCAGCCCACCAGCACCAGCGTCACCAGTCCCCAGATCCAGTTCAGCCCCCAGCTGTGAATCTGCTGCCCCGCCGCAACCAGCAAAAACACCCCAATCGCCCCAATCGGCAGAATCAAAACCAGCCACTGCCACCGCTTCAGCTGCATCATCCCTCACCTCCACTATCTCCCCTCACCTCCACTATCTCCCCTCACCCCCTCATCCCCTCACCTCCTCACCTCCTCACCCCCCATCCCCCCTAAATCGCCGCTTCCCCGCCTCAAACGCCTCTCGCATCACCGCCTGAATCCGCTGGGCATCGGGCGTTTTGCCGCCCATCAGATCCCCAAAATAAACGCAGGCAGCCTCTCCCAGAGCCCAGGTATAGGCACCGGCCCAGGAGGCGGCAATCACGCTGCCCAAGCCGGGCAGGAATTTGATCAGCTCTCGGCCAATCGCCTGGGCCAGGAAGCCGCCCGCAATCGCGCTGACCAGACCTGCCGCCTGGGAGGGGGTGAGGGTTTGGCCATAGAGTTTGCCCAACAGAACGACCATCGAGACTTGCAGGGCAGTCAGGACAGGCATGGTGGCCAGGGGCAGGGGCACGGCGGCCAGCCCAGCAGCCATGATCGCAAAGGCGCTGATGTAGTGGCGGCCCACGTCGCGGTAGAGGTTGCCCAACTGACGGCCTGCCTCAGCCGCACCGCTGCCCAACAGGCGGTGGATTGCAGCTGCTTCAGCGGCAGGCAGCAGTTCAGCCAGCTGGTCGCGCAGGGCTTCCAGACCGTAAAACACGGGGTCATAGCCATCGGTTTCTAGGGTAAAGTCGAGCAGCACAGCCCGGTCGTAGAGGCCCGCAAAGGCCCGCTGCTGTTCGGCAAAGGCCCGTTCGACCTCAGCAAAATCGGGAGCCTGGGGCGGGTAGGGCGGATGGTCAGCGTTGGCCGGATAGAGCTCGTGCAGACAGGTGACGGCCAGCAGGCAGGGCAGGTGGGGATACTGTTGCCGCAGCTGTTGGGCGATCTGGCGCAGGGCATCGACGGCAAAATCGGTGAGCTTAACGGTCAGGATCAGGACGCGAGCCGCCCGAGTCTCCTGTTGCAGCTCGGTTTGCAGCTCCTGTAGAATTACCTGCGTGTCGCGGCTGACATCGCCCAAACCGACAGTGTCGGTGAAGATCAGCAGGGGCAGCTCGGTGTCGGGATAGGCATAGCGCTGGGTGTGCTGGGTGTGGGGCCGAAACCCCTGCCCGACAATTTCAGCAGAGACGCCCGTCAACCCCCGCACAATCGAGCTTTTGCCCGCCTGGGGTTTGCCAATCAGCAGCGCTTCGGTAGTGGGCAGCTCAGACCGCACAGTCTGCAAAATCTCAGCGATCTGGGTTTCGCTGATGCTGAACCACCGCCCCACCACCGCCCCAACCGACTGGCCCATCGACTCCGCCACCGATTTACCGATCGATTTAGCGCTGAGCCTGCCAAACAACGGCAACGGCGCTGTCTGGGCCACCTGCCGCATCTGGTCCAGCCGCCCCATCGCTCGCCGCATCAGAGCCTGAGACGGGCTTTTCCCAGTTTGGTGCTCTCCAGATTGATTTTTCCCAGCCTGACTATCTTCGGCCCGACTATCTTCGGCCTGGCTCTCGCCGGTTTGATTCTCCCCGGTTTGATTCCCCCCGATCTGACTTTCTCCAGCCTGGCTCTCCCCAGACAGCGCTACCGGCGGCTCAGCCGGGGACTCAGCCGGAGGCAAATGGTCATCCTGAGACTCGTTAACTGGCTCAGTCATAGCTAAAAGCAGGGGCAACCGGGTTTACATACAACGCATTATCGAAGTTCCGAGACAAGTTGAGCAACCACCCAGGAAAGATCCCCCCCCTCACCTCCCCATCCCCTCACCCCCCCACCTCCCCATCCTCCCGCTCAATCTCCCCATCCGCCGCCGCCAGTTCTGCCTCCAGCGTCTCCGGCTCCAGCCGATTCTCGGCCCCGAACCGCTTCTCGTACCAGTTCATCAGGGGGGTAGCGCTGGTGCCATGGACCAGCATGGAGAAAGTGATTGTGAAGAAGCTGATCCAGCTGAGGGGGGCAGCAACCTCGGGTGTGATGCCGGAGCTGATGGCATAGAACAGGTAGTAGAGGGAGCCGACGCCGCGAATCCCGAACCAGCCAAACAGCAGGCGCGTCGCGGGCCGCAGGTTATCGCCGATTGTGCTGATCCAGGTGGCGACGGGGCGAATCACGAAAATCAGCAGGATGGCTACCAGCAGCGAGGGACCGAGGTAGGCCAGCATCGGATCAATCCGCAGCAGCGCCCCCAGCAGCAGGATTGTCCCGACTTCCAGCAGCTGCTCCAGCAGGCCGATGAAATGGAGCTGGGAATGTTTATACTCCTTGTCTACCGAGCGACTGCGCCGCACGAAGACGCCAGCCACAAACACGGCCAGAAAGCCGTAGCCGTTGACCAGCTCGGTGAGGCTGTAGGTCAGCAGAATTGTGGCCAGGGCGATCAGGTCTTCGACTTCGCGTTCAATGCCGTTCAGCTTGCGGAAATGGGTGATGAGCCGGTTGATCACACGGGCCACAATCACGCCGCCCGCCAGTCCGGCCAGAATCGCCCAGATTAGATCAATCGCCACCCAGGATTTGAACCAGGTTTGCCAGTTGCTGTCTTTGGTCAGCCAGTAGAGGCCGAAATAGACAAACGGAAAAGCCAGAGCGTCGTTGAGGCCGCCTTCGGAGGTGAGGCCAAACCGGAGTTCGTTGATGTCGTCTGTGTGGCTGAGCTGTACCTCGGAGGCCAGCACCGGGTCTGTGGGAGCTAGGATTGCCCCCAGCAGAATCGCCGCGCCCCAGTTAAGGCCCAGGGCAAAATGTCCCAGGACGGCCACCGCCCCAATCGTTAAGGGCATCAGCAGGCCAAGCAGCCGCACGGTCGAATTCCAGGCCCAGAGGTTGAGCGGTCGGTTCATTTTGATGCCGCAGGCAAACAGCGACACGATCACCACCAGTTCGGTCAGGTGCTGGAGAAATTCGGCGTCTGGCTGGAGGTCGATGACCCCGACGCCATAGGGACCGAGCAGAATTCCAGCAATCAGGTAAATCAGGGCAAAGGACAGCGGCAGGCGCGTGATCCAGCTCGAACCCAGCGTGACGCCCAGCAGCAGCAGCCCAATCACCAGCAGATCCCAGATGAATGAATCAATCGACATGAGGTTAGCAGGGGTTAGCAGCTTAACAGCGAAAGGGGTATCACTATCAGCGACACCCGTGCCGTCACCGTAACAAACCCCCGTGGCCGCTACTTCTACCCCAGGAAGCAACTCACCCCCAGTCAGCGAACCTGATACCCTGAAGAAGCGCCACCCACCTCCCGCGAAACCGACCATGCCAGAAGGCCCAGAGATTCGCCGCGCTGCCGACCAGATTGCCAAAGCGATCGCCGACCGGCCTGCCGTCAGCCTGTTCTTTGCCTTTGCCCACCTCAAGCCCTACGAAGCGATTTTGCAGGGCCATTTGATTACCGCCGTCCAGCCTCGGGGCAAGGCGCTGCTTACCCGCTTCGACAACGGCCTCAGCATCTACAGCCACAACCAGCTCTACGGCGTCTGGATGATTCGCTCGCTGCACGACTATCCCCAGACGGGTCGCCAGCTGCGGCTCGCGATCCACAGCGACAAAAAATCCGCCCTGCTCTACAGCGCTTCCGATATCGAAGTCTTGGACGAAATCGGCGTCGCCCACCACCCGTTTTTGACGCGGCTCGGCCCCGATTTGCTGGATGAAGAGACAAGCTTAGCGCAGGTGACGGAGCGGTTTACGGACAAACGCTTTTCCCGACGGGGGCTGGTGTCGCTGCTGCTAGATCAGCAATTCCTCTGCGGTCTGGGCAACTATCTGCGCAGCGAGGTGCTGTTTGTGGCGCGGGTGCATCCGGGTCTGCGTCCGGTAGACTGCCAGCCGGTTCAAATCGAGCAGCTGGCCGAGGCAGCCTTGACCGTTACCCGCCAGTCTTACCAGACCAAGGGCATCACCAACGATCTTCAGCTGGCCCAGTCCCTCAAGGCCCAGGGCAAACGCCGCCGCGACTATCGCCACTGGGTATTTGGCCGCCAGCACCAGCCCTGCTATGTTTGCGGCACGCCCATCTTGAAAGACACCCTGGCCGGACGCCGCTTCTACTATTGCCCCACCTGTCAGGGACGCTGAGCTGCCACCCTATCCTCTAAGCTAGTGGGTAAAAACCCAATCAACCTGCCATGCCTCTCTCTCTCTCCGACACCCTGCGTCAGCGCCGCCAAAAGCTGGCCGACCAGTTTGCCGCTCCGGTCTTGCTCTGGTCGGGAAGGCCCAGCTCGCGCAACTTTCGGGCCAACACCTACCCGTTTCGGGCCAACAGCCATTTCCTCTACTTTGCCGGTCTGCCCCTGGTTGATGCCGCAGTCAGACTGGAGGGCGGGCGGCTGGAGCTGTTCATGAACGAAGCCACACCTGCCGACCGGCTCTGGCACGGTGATTCCCCCAGCCGCGACACAGTAGCCGCCCAGATCGGGGCCGATGCTGCCTATGCGTTGCAGGATTTGCAGGCCAAAACCCAGGATGCTGCCACCCTGACCGTCAGCGACGCCACCACCCGCCAACAGCAAACCGACTGGCTGAACCGCCCGCTGCATACCGAACTCGACCAGAGCCTGGCCAGCGCCATCGTCAACCTCCGCCTGATCCAGGACGAATTGGCCCTGAGCGAAATCCGCCGCGCCGCCGCCGTTACCGTGCAGGCCCACCGGGCCGGAATGCGAGCCACGCCCCAGGCCAAAACCGAGGCCGAGATTCGAGCCGCGATGGAAGCCGTGCTGATGGCCCACAACATGCCTCCCGCCTACACCAGCATTGTCACCGTGCATGGCGAAGTGCTGCACAACAACCATTACCACCACCCTGTCCAACCCGGCGATTTGCTGTTGGCCGATCTGGGGGCCGAAGCCGAGTCGGGCTGGGCCTCGGATGTCACCCGTACCTGGCCGGTTTTCGGCAAATTTTCGCCCTCCCAGCGGGCAATTTACGACATCGTGCTGGCCGCCCACGACCGCTGTATCGCCGCAGCTAAACCGGGCGTCGAATATCGCGATCTGCACCTGCTGGCCGCCGCCGTGTTAGCCGAAGGACTGGTAGAGCTGGGAATTTTGCAGGGCCGCTGTGAGGATCTGGTTGAGCAGGACGCCCACGCCCTGTTCTTTCCCCACGGCATTGGCCATCTGCTGGGCCTGGATGTTCACGATATGGAAGATCTGGGCGATCTGGCTGGCTATGCTCCCGGACGCAGCCGCAGTTCTCGCTTTGGCCTGGGCTATCTCCGCCTCGACCGCCCCCTACAGCCCGGCATGGTCGTCACCATCGAACCCGGCTTCTATCAGGTGCCCGCCATCCTCAGTGACCCGGAACGCCGCCAGCGCTATGCCAAAGCCGTGAACTGGGAGCGCCTGACCGACTTTAGCGACGTGCGCGGCATCCGCATCGAAGACGACGTGCTGATCACCGAAACGGGAGCCGAGATCCTCACCGCCGACCTGCCCACGGCTGCCGAGCAGGTGGAGGAAATGGTTCAGTGACTCCGTTGACGAAATCAATTGCAGCCTGCGACTGCTACCGTATATCGCGCGCCCACAGCCTGAACACCGCCAACATTGATATTGACTTGGAAGGGGGCCAAATCTGACCGATCTGGTTGAGTCTCAACGATGATGGCTTCATTCGCCCTGAAATCTGATCTCAGCTGCCGAAAAAATCGCTGCCTGCCGTCATCCGGGTACCGCAAAGACATGGAAACATCGAAGTTGCGACTCACGTGGGGCAAGAAGATGGCCTCATAGCTGGTGTAGGTGAGGCCTGTGGGAATAAACCAGTCGGTACGCCAGTTGTCTCGGATTCTAGGGCTCACAGGTCCCGGCACGGGAGCACTGAAGCTGGGAGGCGAAACTTCTTTAGTGATTTGGTTGCCTTCCCCTCCCACCACGGGCAAAGGCTCACAATTGCTAGAAAATGCAGGAAAGGCTGGATTAGAAGCAGGCGCGCTTTGTTCCTGTGTCGGCTGGCTGCCTTGACTGTTGCCCCTGGTTTCTTGGGCCTGGAGCGGCAAACTCGAGCCGATCAGAACTGCCACCAATGTCAGAAAATTCAATCGTAAAACCATAACTCTTCTCACTACAGGGACGCGATTGTATAAGCAGGATCAGACCGGGTAATGTAGTCGCTAAAGCAGCTTGAAGATTACCCATCTGGGCGAAGCAGCAAGTCAAGAATTTGACCTGATCTATCTTCTAACCTCATCCTTCTAACCTCATCGGAGGGCAATATCGGTCAGCAGGCCGCTGACGTTAGGCACAGTTTTGATGTTGAAAGGAAAGATAGAGTCGATTCTTCAAATCACGGATCTGATTATACCGGACGAATCTAAATCCCCTGAAGAATTTAACCTCAATTCAATAACCTGGCTTGAACAAGGGTCAATCACGATATGAACATGAAAAACAGGGCGTTTTTATGAGGTACTCTACACCTTCGAAAATGCCCTGGAGGTCATTCTAGAAATTATTCTCAGATCTGTTTTTTCCCAGCTTAGTGATATGGCTGATAAAGTTCAGTTTCTCTTCACTCGACAACAGTCAATCGAAGCTCAAAAGCTCGTAGGCTTACTTATTCACTAACCAGCGGGCAGTTGCTTCACCCTTGACCGCGTCAATAATATAGCGCTACGCACCCAGCTCAGAACAGAAGGGGGTTTGGGGGCAGAGCCCCTTCTTGTCCTGAGTACCTAACCTAATTGCCTAACCTGATTGCCTAACCTGATTGCTTGCCCCGAGTTGAGGGCATAGCGCTAGACATCAATGCGGTTCTGCAACTGACCAAACCCGCCGAAACGCTTTGGGATATTCAATCACCAGGCCATCTCGATCTACCAATAGATCAACCGAGAAATTCCGCATTAGCCCTTCGTAGCGATAGATGCCGCCCTGGGAGTTGACCTCAAGACAGGTATAGCGCTGGGGCATGGCCCGAATCGTCATCTGGGGCACGGCCACATAAACTACCGAAAGGTGGCGCACCTCGCCGGGCTGGAGGGCCAAACGACGGATTGCCAGCGTGTTGGTAAAGGGCGTGGCCGACAGATCAACATCGACACAGCCGTTTAAATCAGCTAACAGCGTGCCGTCGCCTTGCCACCACTGGCCTTCGCCATCAGAACGTAGGGTGAGGGCAGAGCCCCCTGGTTGCAACAGTTCAACATGCAGATTCTGTACCTGCCAATTTTGCGTCGTGTCCACCCGGTAGCGGGCCCGGTAGGGGCGTCCATCCCTCACCCCGACCACAACGCCATCCGCCGCTAAGGCTGGCTGATCCACACCATTGCCTGGGCTGTCTTCGATGTGCAGCTGCTCCATGCCCAGGTTATTCCACTGCATCCACATTACAGTTCGATCCATGACTTGTCTCCATTGAGGACGATTTTCAGACCTGTAGCAGCACCCGACTCTTCTCAAAGCCGATAGCCGATGCGTCTACAGAAACCGAACTCAAAAGACTGATTGCCCGCTGGCATCCCCGGCAGGGGTAGCATTCAGATTTGAACGCTGGCTCAGGTAAGGCGTGAGCGGTCTGACTTGATCGAACGCAGATGGGACACAGACGAAACGCGAATTTGGTTAGCTCGGACAGGCTGACTCGATTGGGGCTAGGCCAGCCAGCTAAGGAATCACCTCGACGGGCGTCCCCGGACGCACCATCTCAAATAATTGGACCACATCCTGGTTATACATACGCACACAGCCGTGAGAAGCCGGATGACCTACCGACTCCGGATTGGGTGTACCGTGAAACCCGATAACGTTCGTGCCGTTTGTCCAGAAGCCAATCCAGCGGCTTCCCAGTGGGTTATCCCTGCCCGGCGGCACCAGCTCGCCCGTAAAAGGGTGCTGCCAGATCGGATCGGGCTGCATGCTGATTACCTGGTGTGACCCGACCGGGGTTTCCCAGCCCTCTCGCCCAATTGCGACCGGAAAGCTGGTTTTGACCTGATCGCGGCTGTAGACATAGACCCGGCGGTCGCTCAGCTTGATCACCAGCCGCACCAGAGACGGAGCCGGGAGAAATCTGTCGGGTTGGCCCAACTCCGGCAAACTGGGTGTTGCTAGAGCCACAACTTGACGAATCCCCTCTCCCGTCTGGGGCAGATCAGTAGTGGGGAGGGCCGTAACAGCAGCTGTGGGGCCAGCAGGAAGGGCCAGATCGGGGCTAAAATCAGTCTCAGCGCTGGCTTTGGGCGACCCCAGCAGCAGGCCCACCAGCGCAGGCGTGAGCCACCAGCCCCACAGTCTTGAAGGTCGCCGTTTCCGAGGCCAGGAAGGGGCCGAATTGCGATGCCGCTGCGCCTGAACCTGTGCCTGGGCGGGCAGCTTTAACAAAGGGGATTGAACGGGTTGGGCAACCATGTCGTCAAGCTTTTTGCAGACCAGGAACTAGGCCTATAGCTTAGCGTCTTCAGCCCGGTTGTCATACCCTTCAATTGACAGATTAATTGGCAGATTAATTAACAGATTCCCTCACCCTGGCTGGTCCAGCCTCAAGGCGTCGCCACCCCTGCCGTGGACTGGGGCAAATTGGGATTGCGGTTCCACTCCACGATATAGGAAGCCAGACTCAGGCTTTTTTCCTTCAGCAGCACCACATAGCCCACCGAATTGGCCTGCCGCACTTCGTAGACATCGCCGCCGCCGTAGGTGCCCACCTGGGCAAAGGTTGCACCCGGATACATCTGGGGCAGGTAGGTGTCGCGGGCCTGGGTCAGATCAACCCGCTCCAGCCGCGTCATGTTGGTGATACCATCCACCGGAATCGGGTCGGTCAGATTCGTATCAGCAGCCTGCAAACTTTCGGGGGTAAAGAAAGCGGTCGGGTCCGGAAAAGAGCTATAGAACTGGGCCGCAGAGGCTTGGCCCACACCAGCAACAGCGCTGCTTTGTAGCGAACCTTGCGACAGGGGAGCCGTGGGCGAAGGCAAGGGCGAGGGGCTAGGCGGGGCTACGGGCGAGGGAGCCGCTGCAACAGGGGTGGGGGTAGCGACGGGTGAGGGTGCAACCGATGGCACAGGAGTGGGCACTACCGGACGCGGCAGCAGGGGACGAGCCGCCGCCACAGGCCGAATCAGGGGCGGTTTCTTGACCTGGGGCCTGGGAGATGGCGCTACAGCGGGCGAAGGTTTGGGGGCAATCTTCAAGGAGCTAATGCTGGAAAGCTGCACCTCTTCTTCTTTGGGCTCCGGGGGCTCTGGTTTGGCCTCGGGTTTGGGTGGCAGGGGTGCCATCAGAAACAGCCCGTGCAGCAGCAGGGACATCATCACCATCGGGCTGTAGAGAAAGCGCGTGAAATTCATAGAGTCGTTGCAAGTAAAGCAAAGTAGGAGAAAAAGCGCCTTCCGCCAGAAACTCCTGGAGCCGCAGCCCCAAGAGTCTGGTTTTGATTCAGTTCAGGTCATTCAGCTGGTAATTACCCAGTCACGAGCCGAAACTAGCGCACGCCTTCCAGACGCAGCAGCTCTTCGATTCTCACACCCACGGTTTCCCGACCGGCAAACACGCTGCCCGACTTGCCCTGGGCAAAGTTGGACCGAGCCGCAGTGTAGGCGGCACTGGGCAGAGGCACATAGCCAACTTCCGAAATCAGGTCGGTGTTGGTCAGGTAGAAGTCAATGAACGACTTCACTTCAGGCCGCTCAGCTGCCCGCTTGCTGACATAGATAAACAGGGGGCGAGACAGCGGACGATAGGTGCCGTCTTCCACCGTCTGGGCCGAAGGGGCCACCGGGCCGCTGCCGCTGTCAACCCCAATCGACTTCACCCGCTGGCGGTTTTCCTGGTAGTAGGCAAATCCGAAGTAGCCCAGCGCGTTCTGGTCACGCGACACACCCTGCACCAGCACGTTGTCATCTTCGCTGGCGGTGTAGTCAGACCGGCTTTCGTCGGCCTTGCCCATGATCGCTTCCGTGAAGTAGTCGAACGTACCCGAATCGGTACCGGGGCCATATAGCTTCAGCGGCGCGTTGGGGAAGCTAGACCGGATCTGGTTCCAGTTCGTGACCTGGCCCTGAGCAGCGGGCTCCCACATTTTCTTCAGCTCTTCCACCGTCAGGCTAGACACCCAGGTGTTGCGGGGGTTGACCACAACGGTCAGAGCGTCATAGGCAACCGGCAGCTCGATATATTCGATGTTGGCAGCCTTGCACTTGTCCATTTCAGACTGCTTGATCGGACGCGAGGCGTTCGAGATGTCAATTTCACCGTTGCAGAACTTCTCGAAGCCGCCGCCCGTGCCGGAGATCCCAACCGTGACGTTGATGCCGCGATTGGCGGCCTGGAAGTCTTCAGCTACAGCTTCCGTGATGGGAAACACCGTGCTAGAACCGTCAATTTTGATCGTTGAAGCTTGAGAAAAGACTGCGGGGGCAGAAACCAGGGTAACGACCAGCGCTCCGACCAGACCCAACAGGCTGAATCGTCCCCATTTGCCCCTTACTCCGTTGGCCACCATAATTGCTCCTAACCATGAAATCAATCTTTCGTTTGTCAGCCTAGCGGAGCAAAATTAAGAACTGGTGATACGGAGAATACGGAAATCGTTAAGTTCAGATTATGACCAGGTTAATTGGGCGGGGAATGTCCAAACAAGCGCCCGCTCCAGCCTAGGGTGCCGCTTGAGTTTGCTGAATCGCCAGCGAGACTCGGTCGCCGCCAATGTCGCGCATGGTTTTGAGCAGCTGCACCACTTTGCTATAATCCAGCTCCTTGTCGGCCTTGAGGGAAACCACGCCCTTGGGGTGCTTGGTATAAAACTGCTGCATCGCCTCGCCCAGCTGGGTGGCGTCAATCGGCTTGTCCTCCAGAATAATCTGGTTCTGGGCCGTGAGGCCAACGGTGAGGGTGGCCTGCTCAGGCACCGATTCAACGCCCGCGCCGCTGGTTTTGGGGATAATCACGTTGGCAATCTGCTTACCGGTCAGGGTCATGGAAACAATGATGAAGAAGGTGAGTACCGTCATCAACACGTCCATCATCGGCACGAGGTTGACCTCGGGCAGTTCGTTGCGGGCACGGCTGTCTTTAAATCGCATGGGAAGTTTAGGCTAAGGGGCAGGTTAACAGGCGTTCTGAAGGATGCTAGAGCTTAATTCTGCCAAAGCTGGCTGAGTCATGCCGGTGATTAGTTTGATTAATCGCCCAGCTGAATTTGACCCGCCTGCACCGTCAAAATCTGGGACGATTTCAGCCACTGGGCATCAAAGGAGCCCAAATGGGTCGTGGTGATCAGGGTCTGGAAATGATCTTGAATCGTTTCTAATAGTTTATTCTGGCGGTTCAGATCCAGTTCTGCCAAGACATCGTCTAGCAGTAGCAGCGGCGGTTCACCAATCACGGCTTCGATCAGCTTCAGCTCAGCCAGCTTCAGGGCCAAAACCAGGGTGCGCTGCTGTCCCTGAGAGCCATACTGGCGGGCGGGCGTCTGGTTGATGATGAACTCGACCTCGTCCCGGTGTGGCCCCACCAATGTAGTACCCTGATGCTGTTCTGCCGTCATCCGCCGCTGCAATTTCTCCAAAAACTCCTGCTGAATCAGAACCGGATCGTCGCTCATAGCTGCCACATTCGGCGCATAGCGAATTTCTAGCAGCTCAGCCTGGTTGCTAATCGCCTGATGCCAAGCCTGGGCCAGCGGCGCAATCCGTTCGATCACCCTGGCGCGCCGTCGAATCACTCGGGCACCAATTGCCGCGAGTTGAGCATCCCACAGGGCCAGCTGGGTCAAGTCGCGATTGGTGCTGGCAGGCAAATCTGCTAACTCCCAGTCCAGTCCCTCCCCTGCTGCCAAATCAGCCGCATCGCCCAAATTATCCTGGCTGCCCAAGGCACCCCACTGCTTCACCTGTTGCTTTAACAGGGCATTGCGCTGCCGCAGCACCGTGTTGTACTGCTGTAAGATATAGGCGTAGACCGGCTCTAGCTGGGTCAGGAGGGTGTCTAACCAGCTGCGACGCTCACCCGGACTGCCCCGCACCAGCTCCAGATCGAGGCTGGAAAACTGCACCGCATTCACCACGCCCAAAAAATCAAGCTGC
>JBJTUI010000348.1:0-4361 GCA_046080625.1 Elainella sp.
ACTGATTCAACACATCCCGCTTGTGCTGGGGAGCAGCCGCAATCGCCGCCACCTCCGCCTGGATCTCTGCCGAGACACCCAGCTCTTGCAGAGTCGCCATTAGATTCTCCGCCACGGCATCAAAGTGCTCGCTGCTCAAACCCTGGGTTTCCACCAGTTCCCGATGGGCCTCGCGCATGTAGCGACCGTTATACTGGTCGGTTCCGCCAAAAGCATAGGTGAGAAACGCCTTCTGATGGGCGCGCTGCTTAGCCATATCCACGTTGGCAAAGAAATGCTTGATCCGGTCATCGTTCAAAACCCGCTCATAGAACTTATCAACCGCCAGATCAACCGCCGCCGCACCGCCAAGCTTGTCGAATAGAGTAGTCATAGAGTCACCGATGATTTAAGGGATCGATTTAAGAGATTGATTTAAGGGGCCTTGAGAGTTGCCTCAAGAGTTGCCACGATTTTAGAAAAAACGAGATCGCTGCTCTGCTTTACAGCCGGACTCAGCTCCAGACTAAAGCCTAGATTTTCCGCCTCGATTAAATAGACAGTAACATCCTGGGGAAATTCCGCAAAGATTTTCCGTCCCGCCGCCAGCGCGTGGTCCCAGCGAAAGTCGTGCAGATTATAGCTGGGGCTGGGCAAAGCTTCCAGCTCCGCCCCCGGCACCTCAAACACCGCACCAGCAGGCGAACCAGTCGAGCTAGCATCAACAATAATCAGCCGCTTGCTGCCCTTAGCCCGAAACATCACCTCAATCCCTGCCGTGCCACAGTCGAACACCTGCACATCAGGCAGCGGATGCTGGGCCAGATAGACCTGTAACCGTTGGGCAATCACGACCCCAACCCCGTCGTCGCCTCGGTTGGGATTGCCACAGCCAATGATGGTGAGCATGGGAGGGTGGGGTGGGGAGGGGGTAAGGAGATGAGGGGGTAAGGAGATGAGGGGTGGGGAGATGCTCAATTTAAAGCACGCCCTAGAAGAGGATTTCAGTACACTTTAGTGTACTTGCCTCCATTAGCCCGCCGTTTACGCGCGGGCGAGTTTTGCAACGACACAGAGAAATTTACAGAACCAGAGCAAGTAATAAGAGAGGGGAAACGGAGGGGAACGAGAGCAACAGGGAAACAGAAACGCTTACATAAATCTCCGATTCAGCAACCCAGGGAAACCCAGAACCATCCCAGAGATATTCCTGCTTCTCTCCTCATCCCCTCATCCCCTCACCCCCTCACTCCCCTCACTCCCCTACGCCGTCCTAAACCGCGCCAACTCCTCTCCCGTCTTCGCATCATGGGCATGGACAGTGCAGACCAGGCAGGAGTCGAACGAGCGGGCCACGTGGCCGACTTCGATCGGGTCGGTTGGGTCCTGGATCGGGGTGCCGACTAGGGCTGATTCGATCGGGCCGAGCTGACCGTCGCCGTCGCGGGGGCCAACGTTCCAGGTGGTGGGGGCGATCATCTGGTAGTTTTTGATCTTGCCGTCCTCGATTTCGACCCAGTGGCAGAGTGCGCCTCTGGCGGCCTCGGTGGCACCCCAGCCGCGTCCGTCTTTTTCGACAGGTTTGATGTAGAACGGTTCGTTCAGGTGGAATTTGCGCAGGCAGTGTTCGGCCTGACGGTAGAGCTTCACCAGCTCATGCACCCGCGCCATCTGCCGCACGTGAATATTCGCGCCGCCCATCGCCTTAAACATACTCAGGATAAATCCATCGTAGTGCTGCCAGGATTCACCATGTCTGCCGCCTGCCACCAGCTGCCGCGCCAGAGCTCCGGCCTCCAGCCGTCCTGACTGGATGTGACGCACGGCGCTCGACCAGGAATAGGCTCCCTGGAAGTCGTGCTCGTTCTTCTGGATCGGGGTGGTGGTGCGGTCAAAGGGATGCACGTCGGCGTTGCCTTCGTTATACCAGGCGTGGCTGGTGTTTTCGCGGGCCAGGGCGTGATCCATCAGGGTATGGGTATCGGTAAAGCTATCGTATACCCCGCTCTTCATGATCAGGGCAGCGTTGCGTCCCTCAATTGTTGGCTTTTGATATCTGTCTTCGTGGGACAGATAGCCCCAGGTGACGTATTTGCCAACGCCTGCGCCATATTTGTCGAGGCCGATGTCCAGACCCATCCGCCAGTAGAAACCCAAATCGGAATTGGCATGTTTCGGGTCTTCGTCCAGCCAGGTGAGGAAGTCTTCATAGGTCTGGATCTGCTCATAGCGCTCCAGCGAGCAGCCCAGCCAGACGGGCTCCAGCCAGTTGGTGCGGAAATATTCCAGAATCGACCAGGCGCGGGTGATGTCCGTGAGCGTGGGGGCACACATGACGCCGCCCGGCACCATGTAGCTGGAGTGGGGCCACTGGCCGCCCAGCAGGGCGTAGATTTCCACGGGCTTGCCGGAGATGGTGACGCCCAGTTCGTAGGAAGTGCCGGTGTAGGCGGCAAAGCGGCGGCAGGCTTCTTCGTAGAAGGGGCTGTGCTGGTATTTCTTGTGGGTCAGGTCGATGGCGAACAGGCCGTAGAAATAGCGGGGAATGCTCTGGATCGATTCGGCCAGCTGACCCAGGTTGCGGGCCAGGATGGCGTTGCGGGGAACTTCGGTGCCCCAGGCCGTATCCAGTGCCCAGGAGGCGCAGGTGAGGTGGGAGCCGCCGCAGATGCCGCAGGCGCGGGGCGTGACGATCAGTCCAGCCTGGGGGTCTTTGCCCTTGAGAATAATTTCGAAGCCGCGAAACAGTTCGGCGTGGGTCCAGGCGTTGACGACATGACCATCTTCAATTTCTACCCGAACATCCAAATCGCCTTCAACCCGTCCCACGGGCGAGATATCTAATGTCTGAACTGGCATAGTTTTAGGGTAAGTAGGAAATAGGGGGAATTTTTGCTAGACCATTGACAAACTTGGGATAGCCGGGCCTTAGACGGTGAAGATATCCTCTTCTGCCCAATCCGGCGTCGCGTCTTTGGCCACAATGCTGAGCAGGGCATAGTCTTTCTTGTTGACGCCCGTAGGCAGCTCTTTGGGAACGCCCATCACCGTTTGGGTCTTGAAGACCGTCCCTGGTTTGAGGTCGTGGAACGGGAACTCCGGCTCGGTGCAGCCCATGCAGGGCATTCCGGCCCTTGTTTTGGAGGAGACGCGGTTCCAGAGGATGCGGTTGCAGGAGGAATGGGTCATGGGTCCGCGACAGCCCAGGTCATAGTAGAGACAGCCGCGCCGCTGGCCAAATTCATGCACCCCGGCCTTGTAGGCGAAGTGAACGTTGCGGGTACAACCGGTTTGGGTGAAGCTCTTGAAGAAGGTTTGGGGCCGGTTGAGTTCATCCAGCGCCACATCGCCCAATCGATTGGTGGCAATTGCCACGAGGATCTGGCTGATCCAGTCGGGGTGAGCCGGACAGCCCGGAATATTGATCACCGGCAATCCGGCCTTGGAGCGGTAGTCCTGGCCCAGGAAGCCGCCGGACTCTCGCTTCAGAAATTGCAGCCCCACTGATTCGCTCGGGTTGGGAGCCATGGCGGGAATGCCGCCCCAGGTGGCGCAATCGCCAACCGCCACCACAAAGCTAGCCACGGCGGACAAATCGGCCAGCCAGTCTTTCATCGGGCGGGAAGCAAACCGGTTCCA
This sequence comes from Elainella sp., assembly GCA_046080625.1. Taxonomy (GTDB): domain Bacteria; phylum Cyanobacteriota; class Cyanobacteriia; order Elainellales; family Elainellaceae; genus Elainella. The sequence goes on from JBJTUI010000348.1 coordinate 3,619, forward strand.
GGTGCCGGTGCCGTTGGGCGCGTTGACGACGCTGCCTTCAAACACGAGAATGTCGAGGGGAATTTTGCCGCTAATACAGTCCCAGAGGAGCTGCTGCAAATTGTCGCCGAGTTCCAAACCCAGCGACGGGTGCCAGAGGACGCGAATCCCAAAGTCGGTGATCAGGTCACAAACGCTCGGTTCTTCGGCGTTTAAAAAAGACATGGTGTTGCCAGAACAGGCACCACCCTGGAGCCAGAGGACGTTTACCATACTTACCCTTAGCTACCTTTTAGCTATTGTGATGTGCAGTGTGATGTGCGATGTGATGTACAGATGTAGAGGCTACGGAAAGATGCAGCGATGGATGCAGCTACGGAGTGGTTGCCGCGTCAGTGAACAACAGGCCAATAACCCAACGCACTCGATACCCGAAAGACATGCGACCCAGCAGTAATCTAGCAGCATATCAATACAATCCATCGAATTGCAGCAGGTTATTCAGGACGGGTTATTTCAGGCAGGTTGATTTAGGCCAGAGCGATTTAGGCCCAATTAATCTAGACAAGTTAAGTCAGGCAGAACAGGATTGCAGCAGCAGCAACCAAATGAATTGAGGCCGTAAAAGCTATCTTCCATCATCTTCCTAAATTTGATTCCTTCTCTTAATAAAGATTTTGCTTTTACCCAATTCGGGCGAGCAAATCAAAAATCATTGCCGCAAAAAGTTCGCAATAAACATTTTTTCGCTTCAGGTCGGTTTC
>JBJTUI010000349.1:0-4006 GCA_046080625.1 Elainella sp.
TGTCCGAAGCAGGGAAGGAGTGCGAGGTGTGACAGTGGAGCTGAAGCGGGCCGCAGGGCGGATTCCCTTCCTGGTTGGCGCGATAGTTTTAGGAATCGGCATTCTGGTGCTGCTGGGCTGGCAACTCCGTCTTCAGACGCTCATCGTTGGCTTTTGGGGCGGCGTCACGCCCATGAAGCCGAATTCGGCTCTCTGTTTCATAGCGCTAGGACTTGCCCTTTGTCTGCTGGCCCAGCGAGTAAACGGTCGTTGCGCAGTCCCCGAGGCTGACAGAGTCCCCAAGGCTGACAGAGCCAAACCGCAGCGCCTTCGCCAGGGGCTGAGTCTAGGGTTGGCGGTGGGCGTGGGTTTGCTCGGACTGCTGACCCTGAGCGAATACCTCTGGGGCTGGGACTGGGGGGTCGACCGGCTGCTGTTCCCTGAACAGACAGCTCCCCTGAACCATGGGGGCCGTATGGGCATCAACACCTCGCTCGGCTTTCTGCTGGTCAGCGGAGCGCTGGTCCTGCTTAGCTCCTGCCGCAGTCGGCTGATTGGGCTGGGTCAGTTGCTTAGCCTGGCCGCGCTGTTGCTCTGTTTGCAGGCGCTGATTGGCCATGCCTTTAACGTCCAGGTTTTCTATCAGGCTAATCTGGCCAGCGCCGCCATGGCTAGCCACACGGCTCTTACCCTGCTGATCTACTGCGGCGGGCTGCTGAGTGTCTATCCCCAGCAGGGATTGATGCAGGCCGTGACCACCTCTCTAGACGGCGGCGTTCTGGCCCGTCAGGTCTTGCCTGCCGCCACTCTAATGCCAATTGGGCTGGGCTGGCTGGTGGTGCAGGGGGTTGAGCAAAACTACTACAGCCCCAACTTCGGCATGTCGATTCTGGTATCCCTATCGATTCTGGTCCAGAGTCTGATTCTGTGGCAGAGTGTGAATCGGCTCAACCGCAACGATTTGCGACGACGCAGGGGCGAGGCCGTGCGGCAGCAGGCGCTTGACGATCTCCAGCTGAGTGAAGCCCGGTTTCGTCTGTTGACCGAGAGCATCAACGATGTCTTCTGGCTGTCCGATCCCGGTTCTCAACAGTTGCTCTACATCAGCTCGAAGTACGAGCAGATCTGGGGCCGGTCCTGTGCGGACCTGCTGACCAACTGGTATGAGTGGATCGAAGCAATTCACCCGGATGACCGCCAGCGCGTCCAGATTGCGTTCCAGCAGCAAATTCGGGGCCAGCGCACCAGCGAGATCTACCGGATCCTGCGCCCGGACGGTGAGATCCGCTGGATTCGCGATCGGGGCTACCCCATGCTGGATGCCAATGGCAGCGTGCAGTACATCAGCGGCGTGGCTGAAGACATCACGGAACGGCACAAAATTGAGGCAGAACGAGATGGCTTTTTCAACCTTTCCCTGGATTTACTCTGCATAGCCGGCACAGATGGCTATTTTAAGCGACTAAACCCTGCCTTCGAGCGGATTTTGGGCTACAGCCAAGCAGAACTTCTCAGCCAGCCGTTTCTGGAGTTTGTCCACCCCGACGACCGGGATGCAACCCTGAAAGAGCTGGAAAAGATCAGCGCTGGCGAAGCGACCCTGCAATTTGAAAACCGCTACCGCTGTAAGGACGGCTCCTACCGCTGGCTGGACTGGGCCACGACGCCGCTGGTTGAAGAGAACCTCATGTATGCCGTCGGGCATGATGTGACGGGACGCAAACAGCTGGAACAGCAGCTGCGCCAGAGCGAGGCCCGGTTTCGACGGCTCTATGAGGCCAACACGATTGGGGTGGTGGTGGGCGATTTCTCAGGTCTGATTGTCGAAGCCAACGATGCCTTTCTGCAAATGGTGGGCTACAGCCGCACCGACCTCCAGCAGGGCCTGGTTTCCTGGCTGGGAATGACGCCGCCCGAATACCTGCCGCTGGACGACGCCTCGATTGTCCAGGTGAAGCGAACCGGCATAGGCCCGACCTACGAGAAGGAATATCTTCGCAAGGACGGCAGCCGCGTGCCAGTGTTGTTGGGGGCGGCCCTGCTGCCCGACTCGCCCGAACAGGCGATTTGCTTTGTGCTCGATCTGACCGACCGCAAGCGGGCCGAACAGGCCGTGTTGGACAGCGAGCAACGCTACCGCTCACTGATTGAGGCCACCTCCTCCCTGGTCTGGACCACCGACGCCGCAGGCAAATTTGTCACGCCCCAGCCGCTCTGGGAAGCCTATACGGGCCAGCGCTTTACCGAATACCGCGACTGGGGTTGGGGCAAGGCGCTGCATCCCGATGACCGAGAGCGGGTGCAGCAGCAGTGGACCGCGGCCCTGGAGGCCCGCCAGATTCACCAGGTCGAAGGGCGGCTCTGGCATGCCCAGACGGGCGAATATCGCTACTTTGAGGCCAAGGCGGTGCCGATTCTGCGGCAGGACGGCTCGATCCGGGAATGGGTCGGCACGGTCAACGATGTGCATGACCGCAGGCAGGCTGAGGCGGCGGTGCGAGCCAGCGAGGCCAAACTTAAGAGCTTTGTGGATGCCGATCTGATCGGGATTTTGTTCGGCGATATCTACGGCAGCATTCTGGATGCCAACGACGAACTGCTGCGAATTGTCGGCTACAGCCGCGAAGATTTAGAGGCGGGTAGGCTGAGCTGGCTCAACATCACCCCGCCCGAATACCTGCCGCTGGACGATCTGCGGATTGCCGAAGCCCAAGCGCGCGGCACCTGTACGCCCTACGAAAAAGAATATATCCGTAAGGACGGCAGCCGCATCCCGGTGCTGGTGGGCTATAGCCTGATCGAGCCCGAGCGGGAGAAATCGGTGGCGTTTATTTTGGATATCACCGAGCAGAAGCGAGCCGAGGCTGCCCTGCGCGAGAGTGAAGCCCGCTTTCGCCATCTGGCCGACCATGCGCCGATGCTGGTCTGGATGACTGGAACTGACAAGCAGGCCGAATACTTCAACCAGGCCTGGCTTGACTTCACTGGGCGCAGTCTGGGTCAGGAGCTGGGCGGGGGCTGGACGGCAGGGCTCTACCTGGACGATCGCTCAATTGTTGAAGTCTATGCCGCCGCGTTTGACGCCCGCGAACCGTTTGAGATGGAGTACCGGCTGCGGCGGTTTGACGGCGAGTATCGCTGGCTGCTGAATATCGGCATTCCTCGGTTCACGCCGTCCGGTGAATTTCTGGGCTACATCGGCTCCTGTGTTGATATCCACGACCGCAAACAGGCCGAAGCAGACACGCTGCGGCTGAACGAACTGCTGGAACTGCGGGTGAAAGAGCGGACGGCCCAGCTGGAAGCTGCCAACAAGGAGCTGGAGTCTTTTTCCTATTCCGTCTCCCATGACCTGCGGGCTCCGCTGCGCCACATCAGCGGCTTTGTCGATCTGCTGCAAAAGCGGCTCGACCCGACTAACCTGGATGCGACAGCCCAGCGCTACCTGAACATCATCGCCGAAACCACCCAGCAGGCCGGTGTGTTGATCGACGATCTGCTGGCCTTTTCGCGCATGGGCCGCAGCGAAATGCGGCTGATCACCGTAGACCTGAATCTGCTGGTGCAGGAAATCCAGCGCGAGCTAGAACCCGAGCTGGCCCAGCGCCAGGTGATCTGGCAGATCGCCGAACTGCCCAGCGTCAAGGCCGACCCGGCGATGCTGCGGCTGGTGGTGCGCAACCTGATCGAAAATGCCATCAAGTACACGCGCCTGCGGCCCCAGACGCTGATCGAAATTGGCAGCTACAGCACCGCCCAGGACGATGTGATTTTTGTCAAAGACAACGGCATTGGCTTTAACATGCAGTATGCGCACAAGCTGTTTGGCATCTTCCAGCGGCTGCACAGCGACCCCCGCTATGAAGGCACCGGGATTGGTCTGGCGAACGTGCGTCGAATCATTCATCGTCACGGTGGCAAAACCTGGGCCGAAGGTGCTCTGAACGAAGGAGCGACTTTCTTTTTCTCGTTGCCCAGGCTGCCCGTTGTCCAGGCTCTGGAATGTTCGAGCCAGCCAGGGTTGGAG
>JBJTUI010000350.1:0-2946 GCA_046080625.1 Elainella sp.
TGGTGGCGATTGCGGCCACGGCGATTTTTCGCTTAATTTACAATCTAATCTCCCGTCTGCTCTAGACTGGTTTCTGGGTTTAAGCTGTTGGTGTGCCTCTGAAGGCCACAGTTTTGTGTTCTGCCCCTCTTTCCGTCCAAGCCATGTCTAAAAACCGGGAAACCCTGCCGCTGATTATCGCCCTGCTTGCCACCGCGCTGCTGATTGGGGGTGGGCTGTGGTGGTTCTTGCGAGCCACTAGTCGCAGCGTAGTAGACGCCGGGGATGGCGACATTCAGTCTGCCCAGCTCGCTAGAGATTTACCGAATCGGTTTAGCGCGGGGGAGCGGCTATTAACCCCAGCCGCCGCAGGTGATGCCGCGCTGCAAGCCCAGCGTCAGGCCGGAGCCACGGCCCTTGCCGCCCAGAACTATCCCCAGGCGATTGCGGAGTTTGAGGCTGTCCTGAAGGCCAAGCGCAACGATCCAGAGGCCTTGATCTACCTCAATAACGCCAAGATTGCCGACCGGCCAGCCTACGAAATCGCGGTTTCCGTCCCAATTGGCGGCACCTTAGACACGGCTCTAGAGATGCTGCGCGGCGTTGCCCAAGCCCAGACCGAATTTAACAGCCAGAATCCAGCTGTTCCGCTCAAGGTTGTAATTGCGGACGATGGCTACAGCCCGGTGGTTGCGCGTCAAATCGCCAAGGTTCTGGTCGATAACCCTAAGATTTTGGGCGTGGTTGGCCACCACAGTAGCGATATGTCGCTGGCCGCAGGCGAGGTCTATACCCAGGGCAAACTAGCGATGATTTCGCCGGTTAGCACTTCCGTCAAGCTGTCTAACTTCAGCCCCTACGTGTTTCGGACTGTGCCCAGCGATTTTGTGGCGGCGCGGGCGCTAGCCCGATATATGGTGTCCCAGAACCAACAAAACGCCGCGATTTTCTTCAATTCCCAAAGCGCCTATAGCCAGTCGATCAAGTCAGAGTTTGCCTCGGCCCTATCCCTAGAGGGTGGGCAGGTCGTCAGCGAGTTTGACCTGTCGAGCTCCAGCTTTGACCCAACCAGCAGCTTTCGGCAGGCAGAACAGCAGGGCGCGACCACGCTGGCGCTATTGCCCGACTCGGGCCAGCTCGACCGGGCTTTGCAGGTCGTGCAGGTAAATCAGCAGCAGCTAAAAATTCTGGGAGGAGATTCGGTCTATTCACCTAAGCTGTTAGCCGTCTCGGGTGCAGCGGCAGAAGGTGCAGTGATTGCCGTGCCCTGGCATATTTTGGCGAATCAGAATTCTGCTTTTGTCAAGCTCTCGCGCGAGCTGTGGGGAGCCGATGTCAACTGGCGCACCACCATGAGTTATGACGCCACTACGGCTCTGATTGCAGCCCTTACAGCTCAACCCAACCCGACTCGTGAGAGCGTTCAGGCGGCTCTATCCAATCCTGGCTTTGGGGTGACAAATGGCTCCGGCAGCGTCAAATTCTTGCCCTCAGGGGACCGCAATCAGCCCATCCAGCTGGTGACTGTGGCACCAGGCCGACGCAGCGGCTACAGCTATGACTTTGTGCCCATGCCCTGAGCGAGCTGGGACAGAACGAGTAGCTCTGCTAAACCTGTCTGCTAAACCCTCTGTTTGCTAAACCTATTTACTGCGGGCAACAGCTTCTGCGGGCAGGCAGAGCAAGTTATCACCGTAGGTGCGAATCAGGCCGCGCTGTCTCAGCTTACCCATCAACCGGGTAACGGTGACGCGAGTAGAGCCAATCGCGCTGCCGATTTGGGCATGGGTCAAGGCCCAGGGCAGACAGTAGCCTTCGTCGCAGGGTTCGCCAAATTCTTCGATCAGGAGGGTGAGAAAACCCAGCAGGCGGTCAATAGTGCGGCGCTGACCCAGGGTGCTCAGCCAGAGCAGCTTACGCTGGTGCTGGTAGCGAAACGCATCTAACACCTCGCGGCGAAAATGGGGCCAGTTGTCGAGGTCATGCCAGTAGAGCCAGATCACCGAGGTTTGATCGACGTGGGCAAAGCTTTGAATGGTGAAGGGCGATTGGGCCACAATCTCAAACGGTTGACCGGCTCCGACAAAACCCAGAAAAGCTTCCTCCGAATTGATTCGCGGGGCACGGGCGGAACTAGACGTAGCGCTGACCTGGGCTTCACCGACCAGTCGCACGGCCCCGCGCTGCACCAGGTAGAGTAACCCAGCCCTGGTTGGAATTTTCTCGTCCTTACTGAAGGTGCGACAGCGATAGTGCTCTTGCGCCCAATCGAGGATGCGCTGCCACGTCAAGAATGGCCGAGATGCTTCAGATGGCGATGGTGATGACACTGAGAACATAGGAGAAAGCGTTATATTACCAGTTGATTCAGAGGAGTCTGCACTGAGGATAAACCATCATCGGTTGCCAAGGGAGGCCGCCAAAGGCAGTTGCCAACAACTGGCCGCTAACAAACCGGCGACTGGCCAATCCTGACCGAAAGGGTTCCTCTCATTCCTGTCTTCAACAATCTGCTCGACAATCTGCTAAAGCCTACACTAAAGCTGCTACCAGCTTAACCTTACAGTTCCTTTATGAATTGGGGAAAATCACGGAGTTAATTAATATACTCCATAACTCTCGCCATCTTCAGGCGCTCGGTTTTCCGATATAGCATCATCTTATCTTGAAAAAAATTTTGTAGAGCCGCAAGTTCTGGGTTACCCCCACCAAACTCAACTAGGCTCCCAAGTAGCAGTCGAATGATGCCTGAAAACCAATCTGCCTCACCAATTCTAGCCCTCGCCCTGAAAGCGATGATGGCCGGAAGGCTACAAAAAGCACTGAACTCTCAAGAATTTAGCTTATTTCTACCGATTCTTCCAAGCAAATTTGACAAAATCACTGGTTATTTGTCACAAATTCGGGAGAGTATAGCTGCGAAAGCCGATTTTTCCGCTCAGATTCAGCTGAAACGAATTCAATCAG
>JBJTUI010000351.1:0-4700 GCA_046080625.1 Elainella sp.
TTCTGGAAGAACCATCTCGGGCAAATCACCCTAGCTACTGGATCATTCTTTACTTGGAAGTCTCTGACACTGATAGACGACTTGATGCCTCACAGGCTTCCCCCTGGGCTGCTGGTTACCTCCCTAATCTAGCCTAAAACCATGAAGTTGTTCTTGTACAACGCCTTAGGCAGCTTGTACGAATAAGTTGATCACCTGGATCGGTCTACTGGCTTGAACAAGGGGCTTAAGCCCCTTGCCTGCTCAGGTTATTTTTACAAGACTCCTTAGCTTAGGACAGAAGGGGGTATGGGGGCTCCACCCCCGGGCTCCACCCCCGGGCTCCACCCCTGCACCCCGTCCTAACCAAAAAGACTGTAGCCATAGCAGATGAGCCGAACTTCGAGAGTGGAGGCAAGGTTCAGGACCTGTAAGACAGATAGGCTCGCCAGCCGCCCCATTCGGTGATTTCTAGCTGACCTTCGCAGAGGGCGGGTTCTCCCAGAACACCGAGCACCGTTTCGCCATTCCAGAGCTCGACTTTACCGATACAGAGGCCGGGGGGCTCTTGCAGTAGGATTTGCACCAGACCCGCCGTGGGAACAGCCCAAACCTCAACCGCAATCGCTCGACCTCGTTCGGTGACGCGCAGCATGGCCGGATGTCGGTCCCCGATTGACCAGAGGCGATAGCAGGGTTTGGTCATGGTTTCCTGAACGAAGGTGGCGTTGACATCCAGCAGGTTCTGGTTTAGCTCAAGGCCGCGCATCAGGGTGCCATTTACGGCTAACCGCACGGTTTGTGGGGCGGGACTGGGGACAGCGAGCTGGGGCGGGTTAGATAGGGTTGGATCAGGCATGGCTGTAGGCATCCTTCAGGGCTGAGATGACTGCTGTAGAGCTGGCTGTCCAGCCGACGATGGCATCCTGAGCCCGCACCATCTCCAGCGTCGCCTGTTTGAACTGGGGGAAATAGCTTTCGGTGCAGTCTTCTATCAGCAGACATTCGTAGCCGCGATCGTTGGCTTCGCGCATGGTGGTCTGGACGCAGACCTCGGTGGTAACGCCCGTGATCAGCAGGTGAGTTACGCCTTGAACCTGCAAGACCGACGCCAGGGGCGTTTTGTAGAAAGCTCCTTTGCCAGGTTTGGGAATCACGGTTTCCTGGGGCAGGGGCTGGAGTTCCGGGATGATTGCGTTGCCCGATTCGCCCGCGATCAGAATTCGCCCCATCGGCCCCGGATCGCCAATTGTGAGGCTGCCACGTCCCCGCTTGAGTTTGGCGGGCGGGCAGTCCGAGAGGTCGGGCTGGTGGCATTCCAGGGTATGGATAATCGGCAGGCGCAGACTGCGGCAGGTTTCCAGCAGAACTTGCAGCTGGGGGATAATGGCCTGGAGGCGGGTCACGTCATTGCCTAGGGCTGCCCCGAACCCGCCCGGCTCTAAAAAGTCGCGCTGCATGTCGATGATCACCAGTCCAATCTGGGAGGGGGAATCGGGCAGCGCATAGTCGTAGGGCTCAGCTGAAATGACTGTCATGAGGGTCAGAGGATAGAGGAATGAATGCTGTAGGGAGTTCAGCAGGAATTAGCTGGGGAATCAACCAGGCTATCTCTTAATGGCCTGCCATGCTGTGGCCAATCGTGGCGAAATCGGCGGTAGCGGTGGGGCTGTCGTAGACAAAACGCCCGCTGCTGATCACCAGAATCCGATCCGAGAGTTTCAACAGTTCGTCCAGATCCTCGCTGACCAGTAGAATTGCCACACCGCGATTGCGGGCCGCCACAATTTGGGTGTGGATGAAATCTACGGCAGAGAAATCTAACCCGAAGCAGGGATTGGCCGCAATCAGTAGCTTGATTTCCTCCGAGGAGAGTTCACGCGCCAATACCGTCCGCTGCACGTTGCCGCCCGACAGGTAGCTGACCGGTGTATCTGGCGAAGGCGTCTTGACCGAAAACTGCTGGATTAGGCCCAGCGACATCTGGCGAATCGCCCTGAGCACCAGCAGAAAGCCGTTGGCCTGGGGAGCCCGATCAAAACTGCGCAGGGCCATATTTTCCGCAACACTCATGTTGGGTACGCAAGCATTGCGCAGGGGTTCCTCCGGCAGGGCATAGACCTGGTGCTGATACATCTGGGAGCGGGTGGCGCGGTAGGGGACACCGTTGATCCAGACTTCGCCCTGGGTGGCTTCGCGCTGGCCAGCCAGTACCTCGACCAGTTCGCGCTGGCCGTTGCCCGAGATGCCCGCGATTCCGACGATCTCACCGCTCGCCACCGTCAGGTCGAGGTTCGTGAAGGCGGGTACCCCATTGTCCTTGTTGGCACCGAGCTGCCTCACCTCCAGAACTGGCGTCGTTGTGGCGTGCTCGAATTTGTTCACCGGAGTGGGATCGCGCCGTTCGCCCATCATCATCTCGGCCATATCAGCCACGCTCAGATCGCGGACCAACCCATGTCCGGCAAACTTGCCCTTGCGCAGCACCGTCACCTCGTCTACAAAAGCCGTCACCTCGCGAAACTTGTGGGAGATCATCAAGACGCTCAGGGTGCCAGCCGTCACCTGTTCCCGCAGCAGGCCCAACACCTCGTCGGCCTCGTCGGGCGTCAGCACCGAGGTGGGTTCGTCCAGGATCAGGATTTTGCTCTGGAGGTAGAGCTGCTTGAGGATTTCTAGCTTTTGCTTCTGGCCTGCTGCCAGCTGGGCAATCGGTAGATCGAGCGGCACCTGAAACGGCGCGGCGGCCATAAAGGCTTCGAGTTCAGCCCGCTCGGCTTTCCAGTTGATCAGGTTAGAGCTGCCGTAGCGGGAGAGCACCAGATTTTCGGCCACGGTCATGGCGGGCACGGAGGTAAAGTGCTGGTAGACCATGCCGATCCCATGGTGGTGGGCATCACGCGGGCTGTGGATTTCAACTTTCTGGCCGTTGATCAAAATCTCGCCCGCCGTGGGCGTATAAAACCCCATGACGCATTTGACCAGGGTGCTTTTGCCAGCCCCATTTTCCCCCAGCAGGGCGTGAAACGTGCCGGGTTTGAGCCGAAGCGATACGTGATCGAGGGCCAGGAAGCTGCCAAACTGTTTGGTCAGGCCAGTCACCTGCAAATCGGGCGGTTGGTTGCTCTGGGTGATTGTAGACAGAAGGGGAGCAGTAGCCATAGGAAGATTGTCCAGGAGAGGGCAGGAGATCGGAGGAAATCAGATTAATCAAAAATGGCTTCAATAAACGCCCGAGAGTCGGCCACCGCGCCAAACACGCCGCCCTGCATTTTGACCATCTTCAGGGCCGCCAGATGGTTGCCATAATCCGAAGCTCCCGTGCAGTCCGACAGCAGCAGACATTCATAGCCCCGGTCGTTGGCCTCCCGCATGGTGGTATGGACACAGACATCGGTGGTGACGCCAGCCAGAACCAGGTTTTGGATGCCCTTTTGCTTCAGGATCAGATCCAGATCGGTGGCGTAGAACGAGCCTTTACCGGGTTTGTCAATAATCGCCTCATCGGGCAGCGGTGTCAGTTCGGGAATGATCTGCCAGCCCGGCTCCCCCCGCACCAGAATTTTGCCGCAGGGGCCCGGATCACCAATCCCCGCGCCGATTTGCCGGGAGCGCCACCGCTTGTTTTCGGGCAGATCCGAGAGGTCGGGGCGATGGCCTTCGCGGGTATGCATGACGTGATAGCCCGTCTGACGCGCTGCGGCCAGAACGCTGGAGATCGGCCCAATCGGAGAACGGGTCAGCGACAGGTCGTAGCCCATCCGATCGACATAGCCACCCCAGCCGCAAAAATCGGTTTGCATGTCGATCACCAGCACCGCCGTATTGGTCGGATGCAGTTCGCCGTTATAGGGATAGGGATAGGGATCAGCTTCAACAAAACGTCCCATGATGGCCCTCCATGTCAGTAGATTCAAAATGATTTGTGAAATAAGCGCAACGCTACTGGTCGGTTCCCAGCGCACCTGGGACACCTGTGAGTGTACGTTTGGGTGAACAGGTAAAGATCATGATCAGCAGCGTCAGGATATAGGGTGCGGCATTGAACAGGTAATAGCCCTGCTCGATCCCAACCGACTGGAGGGCTGGCCCCAGCGCCTGCGCCCCGCCAAACAGCAGGGAAGCCCAGAGGCACTGCATCGGCCTCCAGCCCGCGAAAATTACCAGCGCCACCGCCATCAATCCCTGACCGCTAGAGATCCGCTCGGTCCAAACGCCGGGGTAGTAGAGCGAGAGGGAGGCTCCGCCCAACCCGGCCAGAAAGCTGCCCACCATGATGCTCAGGAGCCGCGTTTTGAAAATCGAAATCCCCATGGCGCGAGCCGCGTCTGGACTATCGCCCACGGCCCGAACGTAGAGCCCCCAGCGAGTCGTGCGGAAAAACCAGTCCATCAGCGGTGCCACCGCCAGACCCAGCAAAAACAGCGGGCTAATTTGTAGAGCCGCCTGGAGCGCGGGCGGCATGGCATCGCTACTGAGGTTAATTGTCGGCAGCTGGGGCGCTGAGGGCTGAATAAACGGCTTGCCCAGAAAGAAAGCAATACCGCTGCCAAACACGATCATGGCAATCCCCACCGCGACATCATTCACCCGAGGCTGCTGGGACAACCAACCGTGAATCGCCCCCAACACCAGCCCCGACAGCCCCGCCGCCAGCAGACCCAGCCAGGGCGACCCCGTCAGATAGGACACCGCATAGGCCGACATCGCCCCCGTCAGCA
>JBJTUI010000352.1:0-7105 GCA_046080625.1 Elainella sp.
TAGATGGTGAGGGATTCCATGAAGGCCAGGGTGAGCAGCAGGGTACCGCGGATTTTGCCTTCTGCTTCGGGCTGGCGAGCAATCCCTTCTACGGCTGAACCGGATGCATTCCCTTGACCGATACCAGGGCCGATGGCAGCCAGACCAATTGCAAGAGCAGCAGCGATAACAGATGCAGCAGCAACGGTAGGATTCATGATGAATTTCCTCTCAATGTATATAGAAGTAAACTGTGAACGTTGAACAATCTGTACCTTGGGAAATTCGTTGACAATTGCGCGAAAACTTGTCTAGGCGACTTATCCGAACGACCTGTCTGAACGATTTTGTACAGATACAACCCCCTAAGGTTGGCCCTAAGGTTGATAGGGTGAACCCGTCTTTCGGCACAGGCTAACCAAACGAGACGCATCCTGTGATGCCTCGCCGCTCGGCCCCTCGCCGTTCAGCCCGACTAGAGCTACGGGCATTCCCCACGAGAAATAGCGCAGATCCGGCTTCAAGCCTGGATCAGGCATGTTCCTCATGCTCGTCACCACCATGCCCCTCTAGCGCCTCATGGATATAGGCACCCGCCAGAGTGGCAAACACCAGAGCCTGAATGGCACTTGTGAATAGCCCCAGCAGCATGACTGGAATTGGTACAAACAGCGGTACCAGCAAAACCAGCACTGCCACAACCAGCTCGTCCGCCAGAATGTTGCCAAACAGTCGGAAGCTGAGCGAAAGGGGCTTGGTGAAATCTTCTAAAATCGCAATCGGCAGCAAGATCGGGGTCGGCTCGATATATTTGGCAAAGTAGCCCAGCCCGCGCTTGCTAAAGCCCGCGTAGAAATAGGCTAGGGAGGTCAGAAGCGCCAGAGCAACAGTTGTATTGATGTCGCTCGTCGGAGCGGCGAGCTCGCCTTCGGGCAGTTCAACCAACCGCCAGGGCAGCAGAGCACCCGACCAGTTTGAGACGAAGATAAACAGAAACAGGGTGCCGATGAAGGGCAGCCAGGGCCGGTAGTCTTTTTCGCCCAGTTGGTTTCTGGCAATATCTCGCACAAACTCCAGCACATATTCCATCAGGTTTTGCAACCCTTGGGGCAACCGTTGGATATTGCGCGTGGCAAGCACGGAAGCGATCAGGAGAACGCCAATTACAAACCAGGAAGTTAGGAAAACTTCGCCGTGCAATTTCAGCCCGCCTAGCTGCCAAACAAAGTGGTGACCGACTTCCAGCGACGCCAACGGAAAAGTGTTAAAGGTATCCAGACTCAGCATTTGCGTTCAGGTTGTCTAGAAGCAGTGGACAGAGAGCGCCTGTAGGACATTCTGGGACAGTCATCCTGAGAGTCATCCTGAGACTCCCCCTTGGCTTCCCCGGTTTTCCTGGCGGCCAAAACAAACCTACGGGAGGTTTCCCGCAGCCATTGTCCCGCTCTTCAGGAAGAGGACGAGGAAACAGACAGGGTTTGAAACATGTAGGCGATGATGGCGGCTTTGTAGGTCAGAAATCCTAAAAAAATTGGAATGATATGCAGCTGATCCCACTGAGATGCGGTTACAATCAGTCCAACAAAAAGCGCAAGGTGAGACTTGCTAAGGCTGTTTTTCTGCCTGCCAAGCTGCTCAACATTTCTAGCCAACATTTTCAAGTAAACCACACCTGTGCACGCGCCAATCAAATAATTCAGCGCAGTATTCAGGGAGTAGAAAAACCAGACAAAACCGAAAATAATTCCTGTTAATATCAGGGTTAATTTCAATAGGCTCTGCTGAAGTTGGTAGTATTCCTGCATGGAGCTGCTGGGTTCTGGCGATATGCCGTTCGCCAATAGCTCGGTTGAAGCAGTCGCCTCGGCCAAATCGTTGGACGATCCGGCTTCAGGTACGCTCGCTTCAGGCAGACTACTCTCCGGTGCGGCTGGTTCGATGGGTAATTCCGACGAATTCACGGAACCTCAAAACCTACTCAGAATCGTTAACTAAAGTCGATTGAACGGGTGAATCGCTCAATCGCTTCGATTGATTCAACCCCCAAAGATCATATCACCGCCAGGTAACAATACTTAGTGAAGTTGAGATCAAAAATTTAGATTTCGATTTTTTTGCTGTCAGAGCTGATACAAACGATAGATTACCTGGCTGCTTCCAAGGTGGCGTCCAGCCTCAAAGGCTGCCTGAATCACTTCTTCAGCAGTCTGGAACTGCCGAAGGGACGTGACCTGCCGCTTCCCCCCTTGACTCAGTCCGTCTTCCATTCGCTCTCAGGAATATCAGCCGTAGTTAGAATATTCCGCAGCGTTCCGATCGGCAGGTCACGCCCCTGATGATAAGGCACAATTACTTGCAGCTTCCGCTCCGCATTTCGCCATTTTCTGTGGCTACCTTTTTGAGAAATTAGAGTAAACCCATAGCGGCGCAGGATTGTTTCGACCTGATCCGCGTTCATGCGTCGATCGCGGGGCATCAGACAAAAACCTCGCGGATGATTGAACTTTCAGCCAGTTCAATCGAATCAGGTGCCAGGTAAAGCTCAATCGCTTCCTTAATATTCTCTAGCGCTTCGGCTTCAGTGCTGCCAGCAGAAACGCAGCCGGGTAGCTCAGGACACCAGATTGCCCACTCCTGGGTTTCGGGATCGGGTTCTAGAACGACGCGCCACTTCATGAGCTGCCCTTTCTGAAACTGCTGTTTTCAGTCTAGCTTTTTCCTGAAGTCCTGCCTGCGTCAACGGATGGTTACTCAGTTGTGCCGTTTGTTCTGCTGTAAGAGCGGATCAATAGACCTCATCATGGGAGCCTAAATTGAGGAGAAGAATTGCCTTTTCTTCGCTCCCTGGAGCTTCGACAAACTCGAATAGAATTCGCAGCCTGTAGTCGATTGAGCAGGACCAGACATCGGCCAGATCGCCCGTGAGCTTGTGCGTTCGTAGACTGGGATGAAACGGATCTTGGGCCAGTTGGGTCAGCGTTTGGGCGATTTGGGGACGGATCTGCGGGTTCTGTCGAATTAGACGCTTGAAAGCCCGCAGTGATTTTGGCGTCCAGCCGATTTGTCTCAACGGTCCAGCTCCGCCAAAAAATCTGACGCCGTTCCGAACTGCCCCTGGCCCTGAGCAAATTCCTGGCGAACTTCCGCCACTTCCTCAGCTAGCTGCCGCCGCCGCCGCTCTCTCAGCCGCTGGTGCAGAATCTCTAGCAGGAGTTCCTGATCACTCTGGGGCAACGCTTCAATGGTT
Organism: Elainella sp.; assembly: GCA_046080625.1. GTDB lineage: Bacteria > Cyanobacteriota > Cyanobacteriia > Elainellales > Elainellaceae > Elainella. Next base: position 3,227 of record JBJTUI010000352.1, read on the forward strand.
TCGAGGGCCTGCTGGAAGGCAGAAGTGGTTTGCAGAGATGGAGTACCGGGTTCAGCCATTGGATTGAGCCTGGGTTGGGATGACTCCAGTTTACTGCTCTTCTACCCGCAGCTCTGCCAGCCCCGCCTGCGTCAGCGGATGGTCGCTCAACTGCTCCGCCTGCCCTGCCTCGACTGCCCGCCGCAACAGACCGCGAAAATTGCTCTGGACTGTCTGAGTATAGGGATGGTTTTCACCCAGCATCTTGAGCAAAATTGATAGCGCCCGCAGGTAGAGCGGTTCTGCTTCGGCATAGCGCTCTTGGGACTCGTACAGCCGTGCCAGGTTGTTGAGGCTGAGGGCAACATCGGGATGGTCTGATCCGAGCTGCTGTTCTGTGATATCGAGTGCTCTGAGGTGGAGCAGTTCTGCTTCAGCATAGCGCCCTTGGGCACGGTACAGTTCTGCCAGGTTGTTGAGGCCTCGGGCAACATGGGGATGGCCTGCTCCGAGCTGCTGTTCTGTGATATCGAGTGCTCTGAGAAGGAGTGGTTCTGCTTCAGCATAGCGCCCTTGGGCACGGTACAGTCCTGCCAGATTGTTGAGGCTGGTGGCCAAATCGAGCGGTAGGTCTAGGTCGGTTTGCAGGGCAATCGCTTTTTCAAAATAGCGGATGGCTTTGGCGGCTTCGGTGGGGTAGTTGGCTGCTTCGCCACGATTCAGGCGGTTTCGATAAACCCGTGCGAGCTGTTGGTAGAGCGAGGCCAGCAGGGGGCTGCTGGGGGTTTGGGCTTCGGTCTGCTGGATCAGAGCTTCCAGATCGGCCAGGGGCAGCAGGGTGTCTTCGCTGATTTGCGCCAAACCCAGTTCGCGAACTGCTTCGATCTGGCCTGCCGGAATGGCGGCTTTGGTGCGGGAGACGAAGCGAAACACGCCCTTGCGCCAGCCCCAGAAATCGGGTGATTTACGGCTGAGGCGGCTGAGAATCTGGTAGGTCACCCAGATCACAATCGGGTAGCGAAACTCGCGCAGCGCCTCGCGGGTCCATTGCAGGTAGCCAAAAAACACCTCCTGCGGCGACTTTTCCTCGCCCTGGCCCCAAAACGACAGCCGCTCGATGTCCAGCACCGTGATCACGGCCCGTCGGTTTGGCTGCCAGGAATCAGCGGCAATCAGCTCCTGGATCGCCAGCTTCAGGCTGGGGTCGCTGCGGGCCATGCTGAGGCGGTAGGTTTGGTGGGAATCGGCCAGATCGGTTTCGTAGCGCTGGATGATTGCCTGCCGCTGGGCCGGGTCGTCGCAAACCGCAATCAGCAGGGCGAGCTGATCGTCGCTGGTTTCAATCGCCGCCAGCAGATCGTCGTAGGCATCCTGGTTGGGGTCAGCCGCTTGCAGCTCCAGCATCAAATCAGCCCCTTCAGCTTGAGCAAATCGATCACGATCGGGTGCAGGTCATACCAGACCTCGCTGTTGCGGTATTCCAGAACATGCAGCCCGTGCAGCAGGTCCAGAAAATCCTGGGCTTTGGGGTCGTCGGGCGTGAACCGTTCGTAGGTGGTTCGCAGGATTTCGTAGTCGGTTCGGCCCAGCGTCGTTTCAAAGTCGAGCCGCATTTCTTTCACGGCCAGCTCCAGCACCGCCTCGTCGATTGTGCCTTGAATTCCATCCGGGCTGCGCCGCAACTGCCGCAGACAGATCCGACAGCAGAGGTTGACCAGCCGCACCAGCTCTCGCAAAACGCCGCCGCTGTAGAGCGTGATCTGGGTGGCAATTTCTGGAGGCAGCAGCTCCGAGCCGATCCGCTTGCCCAAAATTTCGCAGAGCGGCTGCATGATCTCGTCAATCGGTCGGGCGTCGGGCAGTCTGCGCTCGCCCTTGGCAAACAGCTTGCTAACCGGCATTGTCACCATCTGGTCGTTCGATTCGCTCACCAGCGTGGACCAGAGCACCGCATCCCGCAGTGAGGCGATTGGAATCGTGTAGATGATCCGAAAAGCGGGCTGAAACAGGGCTTTGATGTGATTTCTAAAGATCTTCTCGGCATCGCCCAAGTCGAGCTTGTCCAGATCGTCGATTATCACCACGACCTCTCGCCCGGTCTTTCCCTGAATCTGGGCCACCAGAATGTTGAGGCGATTGACCAGATCCGAGGTTTTGGGTTCAAACTCCTGCTTGATCTCTTCGCGCACCGTAGACTCGGTTTTGAGGATGCCCCTGATCAGCTTGAAGTCGAAGCCTGCGGCCAGCTCGGCGCTTACCGGCGTCTCGGTTTCGGTGCGGGTGCGTTTGGCGGTCCACTTAAACAGCGGCTCGGTCAGGCTTTTCGGCAGCGCCACGTCGTGCTGGGCGGCAGCGTTGACCAGATTGATCGCAATCGAATAGAGAATATTCGTGTGGGTGATATCCGACGACTCGAACAGATCGGCAATCGAGAACAGCACCACGAAATAGTTGCTTCCCTGATAGCGGCGGCTAAACTCGGCCAAAAGCGTCGATTTGCCACAGCCCCGATGTCCCGAAAAAATCGTCTTGCCGCTGAGCGTGTAGTCGTCCTCAATCAGCTGCTGCAACTCGGCAATCGACTCTTCGCCATAGGGCACCCAAAACCGCTCCAGCTCGCGCTCCTCGGTCAGGGGCAGCAGGTCGAGATTGCGGTAGGCAGCCTGAAACTGGGCAATGCGGTCGGCAGACATAGCGCTCTTTTTTCCCACAAACCATGCTTCATATAATCGCTCGAATTTGGGATTTTGGCCGAATCGAGGCGCGGGCCTGATGCCTCGATCTGTCAACCGGGCTACTTTTTGGCCCCACTCTTCGATAGAGTTACCAGTAGAGGAGATTGCAAGACTGAGGAGGAAAGGAATGGAACCTTGGGATAGCCTGGTCACGTCTGCCCTGAATTTAACCCTGGGCGGCGGCGCGTTCTATGTGGGCGCTTCGCTGACGCTGTATTTGGTCAAACGCTGGAACGAGCTGGAGCCGAAGCCGAAGCAGCCGCAGGTGAATATTCCGCTGGTGCTGAAAGAGCAGGAGGCGATGCCGCTGGAGCTAGAGCGACAGGAAGTGATGGAGGCTGCTACACCTCAGATCCAGCCGCCTGCGACTCCACCTGTCCCAGTTCAGCCGCAACCCGAGCCATCGCCGCTGGAAAATCTGGCTCCGCCTGCGCCACCCGCACCTCTGCCCCAGCTCGCTCTTGAGCCGGAACCCGAGCCTGTTACAGAGCCAGTTGAAGAGCCAGTTGAAGCTTTGCCTACCCCAGAACCAGCTGAACCTGCATCATCTAGCCCTGGATTATCTAGCCCTGAACCAGAACTGGCCGAACCAGAGCCGCTGCCTCCCGTCCTGGAATCAGCCGCCGAGCCAGCCCCAGCATTATCGGACGAACCGCTAGCCAAGCCGGAAGCCCTGGCCGAGCCGGACGCGACAGAGGAAAAACCGGAGCCAGAAGACGCCTGAGTTTTGCACTATTCCTGGGTTTCGTCCAGCGGCTGCTGGTTGCGGTAGTAGGCTTCTAGTTCGGCCTGACTGATCGGATTGGCGATTGGGTCAGCAAAGAAAGCTTTGACCCTGAGATAGCGCCGCAGTCCTTCCGCGCCCGCGTCTAGCGAAGTGGCCTCCTGGAAGTCTAGGGGAAAGGTGTCGCTGATCTTCAGCCAGGCTTCCTGTAAAACTTCCTCGATTTCCGGCGTCGGAGCCTGGTCCATCAGGTTTTCCAGCGTCTCCAGGAGGTCGATGGTTTGCAGCAGTTGGGTGGTAATGTCGTCGGGCATGAAGCGATTGAGGCTGACCTGCTGAGGCTCATTTTAGCGAAACCGGCCAGCGGCAAAGCGCCATAATCAAAGAGAATCTCAGGGCAATTGTTCATGCAGACCAAAGACAGCACAACCGATGTAGTCG
>JBJTUI010000353.1:0-7267 GCA_046080625.1 Elainella sp.
ACCGACTCCACCACCGTTACCCTGGCCCCAGCATTCTCCAGCGCTACCTGTAAAAACTCCCGGCTGTCGGGTTCGTCGTCCACCACCAGCACCCGCAGTCCGAGCGGAATCACCGCCCCCGGAGAAGGGAGAGCTGCTTCTGCTGCTGTTGATTCGGCGGATAGGGGCAGCTTGACGCGAAAGGTTGCCCCCTGCCCCTCGCCGGGGCTATCCACCTCGACCGTGCCGCCATGCAGCTCTACCAGATGTCGCACAATCGAGAGGCCCAGGCCCAAACCGCCCTGCATCCGGCTGGTGGAGCTGTCCTCCTGGCGAAATCGCTCAAACACATAGGGCAGAAACTCAGCGGTAATTCCCCGGCCCGTATCGCTGACCGTCAGCTGGGCCAGCTGCTGAGCCGCCAGACAGTCGGTGCGGACGCTGACTCGCCCGCCTTCGGGGGTAAACTTGACCGCATTCGAGAGCAGATTCCAGATCACCTGCTGCAATCGGTCTGGGTCAGCCGAGAGCCCAATTGAGGCCACCACCACATCCAGCTCGATCTGTTTGGCCGCCGCAGCGGGCCGAATTGCCTCGACCGCCGCCTGAGTCACCTTGCCCAGGCTGACCGGGCAGAGATGCAGCCGCACCTGGCCCCGGATGATCCGCGAGATGTCGAGCAGGTCTTCAATCAGCTGGGTTTGGGCCTGGGCATTGCGTTCAACGACCTCCAGGGCGCGCTCGGTCTTTTCGGCATCCAGCTTGTGAGAGCGCAGCAGCCGTGACCAGCCCAGAATTGCGTTGAGCGGGGAGCGCAGCTCGTGGGAGACAATCGCCAGAAATTCGTCCTTCATGCGGCTGGCGGTTTCGGCCTGCTGGCGGGCCGCCTGCTCGCGCCAGAGAATTTGGTTGCGCTCGGCCTCGATCTGCTTGATCGCCGTCACATCGCGCCAGGTGGCCACAATTCCATCCTCAAACCGGGCCACGCGAATGTTAAACGTCTTGACCGGCTGGTTGGCCTGTCCCCCCAACTCGCCTGGGTAGAAAATGACATCCTTGGTCAGCGGTTCACCCGTTTCTACCACCTGGCAATATTCGGCAAACAGGCCGCTGTTGCGGTGGGCGGGCAGCAGTTCACAGAGCCGCTGGCCGATCTGGGCTTCCCTGGTCATCAGGTTGGTGAGACAGGCGGCGTCATTGACATACTCAACCCGAAAATCCTCGATTTCGCCTGCGGCATTCCGGATCGCCGAATAGATGCCAAAACAGTCCAGCATAGTTTCCAGAGACGCCCGAAACCGCGCCTCGCTCGACTGGAGATCCTGGTTGGCCGCTAGCAGCTGCCGGTTGACCACTGACAGGGATTGGTTGAGCTGCACGAGTTGGGCGGCTAGCTCGGCCCGCTTGTCGGCTTCCTGACGCTCTACCTGTTCGGTGGCCAGAGTCGCCTGGGTGGCCGCTTTTTCAGTCACCGCCGTGCCCAGCAGCAGCGCTACGCCAGTCTGCACCAGCAAACTCAGCTTATGCACATGCAGAATCGTGCTGTCGATTGGGAAGCTGTCTGCCACCTGGATGCCGCGATAAAACAGCAGATAGTAAAACAGCGTCACCAGCACAGAGGCACTGGCGGTCAACATTCCGCCCAGAGCTCCAAATCGGGTCGCAGCCCACAGAATCGGCAGAAAGCTCAAAAACGAAAGCTGCTGGAAGCCCAGCCCCGCCGAATGAGCCTGCGCCACGGTCAATGCTGCCAGACCTAGCATCAGCCCCAGGATCAGGCTAATTTCTAACCAAGAGCGCTGCCAAACGGCTGCCAGCTTACGGGCTGGCCCTTGGGTTCTGTTCTGGGCTTTATCTTGAGATTTATCCTGGGCTTTATCCTGAAAGTTGCCCTCCCGACCCTCAGCCTGTCCCTGAAACCTGCCCCGAGCGAGGACGGGGGCGGCTAATTTGCCCGGAGTTTTGCTCCAGCGGGTTGCGAGCAGCAGGGTTGGCACAATCGCCATGATGCCGATGGCGTTGCCCAGCCACCAGTGGCTGATGGTCTGGCCCAGGCTGGCCTGGGGAATCACGCCCAAATGTATCAAGGTGAGGCTGCCGATACCCGCCAGACAGGCTGAGGCCGCGACGGGACCACTCAGAATGAATCCCACCACATCCCTGGTAGCAGCCAGCCCCAGCGAGCCGCGCCAGCAGTAGCGATATAGAAACCAGGCAACCAGGGGCTCAACGGCATCAATCACGCCAACCCAGCGCAGCCAGCCACCGCTGCCCCAGAGCGGAGCCATGATCACCGAAGCAATGGCCGTTAGTCCGGCTCCCACGGGTCCCCACCACAGCGTCAACAGCGTCGCGACACCAGCCGGGGGAAACCAGAGCGATACGGCGGGCTGAATCCGATAGAGCAGCGCCATCTGGTGGGCCAGCAGCAGCGCCAGCAGTCCTAGCAGGGCAACCAGCCATTTGGGGGAGCGCTCTGCCTCTGGATCTGCTGTATCGGAGGCAGGTAAATTGGAACCAGGGGCCAATCTGCCAGACCTGAGCGGCTGAACAGCCAAAAGGCTCAGGAGCTTTCGGAACCAGGGATTAGACCGCAAAAGCGAATATGCCAGACGACGAGGATGGGGAGCCAAGTAGAACTCTCAGGCGTTGCAAGCAGAGGGTAGTAGGTTAATTAACTGGGTAGATTCTAAAACTTTCTCGATCTCACGGCTGCCCAAGCTTTGGAATGCGGCAGGCTGGGGCAAGTTAGGGAGGCTAGACAAAGCAAGGCAGGATACTATCCGAGCAATCGCCGATTCTGATCTAAATGATTCTGAATCTAAACAACCTAGGGAAGCCCAGATCGAACTTGCAGATAAACAGTTCTGCAATATAACACAGTAGAAGTTTGACCCCCTGTAAAACATCTGCCCTGGGGTAGATTTGGCGAATTGTCTGGGCCAATTGGTTGCACCGCAGCCCCCAAACCGCCACGATCCTACAAACAATTGCACCGACCTACTTAGTTCACAGTATTTCGCTCACAGCATATAGTTACAGCTGCTGTTGGGATCGGTAAAGACCGGGATGTTGTAGAGATAGCCTGCCACACCAGGCACGATCTCGCCAGCCGGGAGACCGGGACTATTGGGCAGTTGCCGAATCGTGTCTAGGCTAGAGAAAGTGGCTGAGGTGAGAATAATGCGGCGTTTGCCCGCTCCAGCAGTGTTGAGGGTTTCGGCAGCTAGCAGAATTTCCTCCTGGGTGAGGCTTGTGAGTTCTACCTGCTGATTCATGGGTTTGCTCCATATAGTCCCGTTGCATCTGGTCTAGCTTTCTTTTAGCGGTCTGACCAGTTGCGTTAAGTATTCGGGATAACAAGTTTGCGGCACATCGCGCCAAACAAGAGACAAAACAAAGAGACAAAACAAAGAGACAAAAAAGGTGCTACCCCGAGGCCGCACCTGATTTCTGTTGGTTAACTCTGTTGGTTAGTTCGGTTGGTTAAGGCGCTAGCTCTAAACAGCCGCCAGGGGCTGGGTGTCGCGGATGTCCTGACAGTAGGCGTCATAGACCCCATCCAGGAACTGCCAGAGGGCGTTGGCTGCCGTTTCGGCCACCTGCTTGACTTCCTGCTGCTGTTCGGGCGTGGTGGCATATTGCTCGATCAACCGCGCTGTCGATTGGGCGTGGTAGACATCGGCCACCTGATGCACCGTGAAAAACTCGTAGTCTGCCGGGTTATCCATGCCGTAAAACCGCTGCAACCCGTCAATCTTCACCCCTGCCACCTCGGGGATCTGGGATTCGTAGACATGCAGAGCCGCCAGACCGGCGTAGAAGGGAGAGTTGAGGCAGATCTGCCGGAAGGTGTTGATCAGATTAACCGTGGTATCCAGCTTTTCGGAGGTTTCGAGCTCTTCAGCAGTGGCACCCAGCGCCAGCGCAAAGTTGCGCCACAGGGCCGGATGGTTCTTGTCGCCCTGCTCCTCGCTCACCAGGTTTTCCAGCAGCTCTTGCCGAGTGGCCAGATGGGGCGTGTTGTAGTGGACGGCGCTGATGTAGGTCGGGAAAGCCAGCACATGGTGAAAATACTGTTTGGCGTATTGTTTCAGGTGATCCCGGCTGAGCTGGCCTTCGGTCCAAGCGACGTAGAACGGGTGGGTCAGCAGGTGCTTCTGGGCCACAATCGCCTCAAGCTGCTCACATAGAGTCATCGCAAATCTCCTGGTGAAATCGGATGCTCTCAATTCTCTCAGGAAAACAGAATTCTGGATATGCTGCCCCCAATTTTTATGCATTTAGGAGGTAGAAGGCTGGATTAACATAATGTCAAACTTGGCGAGCCGTTCGATCAGGAGAGGTGCTGCTGTGAAGCTTGCGTTTGTGATCCTGGCCCATCGCTATCCTGAACAGCTGGCGCGTCTGGTGAAGCTGCTCAGCTCCGATGGGGATGACTGTCTGATTCATATTGATCGACGGGCTGCAGCGCTATTGGAGCAAACCCAACGCCTGCTGGGCGATCTGGTTAGAACACCGCAGGTGGTTTTTGTGAAGCAGCGCAGCGCCTGCCGCTGGGGGCAGTTCAGTATCGTCAACGCCACGCTAAATTGTCTGAACCAGATGCGCCAGCAGGCCCAGCATTCTGGCTATTCCGAGCCCTATGACTACATCGTCCTGATCTCGGGGCAGTGCTATCCGATCAAACCGCTGGCCCAGATCAAGCGGTTTCTGGCAGCTCACCGGGGCCAGCAGTTCATTGAGGCGTTCCCCATTCTGGAGCCCAATCCCTGGACAGAGCAGGCAGGGCCATACCAGGCAGCCCGACGAGTCTTCAACTGGCACGGTTTCTTCAGAAGCCGCCACTTCTATCTGCCCTTCCAGCGCACCCTGCCAAAGGGTCTGATTCCCTACGGGGGCTCCCAGTGGTGGGCGCTCAGCGGCGACTGTGTTGCCTACCTGCTCGCTGAGTTAGATGCTCACCCCGAGGTGATCCAATACTTCAAATACACGTTCATCCCCGATGAGCTGTTTTTCCAAACCCTGGTTGCCAACTCTCCCTTTCAAACGGCTCTGGCAAACCGCTGCCTCACCTACCTAGACTGGTCGAACCCAAATCCGACCCCGCCCAAGGTGCTGGGCCTTGAGGACTTTGAGCAGTTGGCCAACTCGGATTACCTGTTCGCCAGAAAATTCGATCCCCACAGGAGCCAGGATTTGTTAACTCTCATAGATCAGCGGCTCCTGTCGCCCCCCAAAGCCTCCAGCCTCCCCAGAGACGCCAGCCTCCCCAGAGACGATAGTGAGCTCTGCTGAAAGGTGGGGCAGAGTTTCGGGACAGAATTCTGGATGCAGTTTCTCTGTGAGTCGCTTCCCTGGGGCGGTGGTTGCTATAACCTAGCTGTGACCTAGCTGCAACAAAACTTCCCCCGATGCTGATTCATCTGATCCTAATCCTGCTGGTGGCCCTGGGCGGAGCCGGACTAACCGTTCAAACGGCCTGGAATGCCTATCTGCGAACTGCGACCGGCTCGCCGGTATTGACCTCGTTAATCTCGGTCTGCGTAACGCTGTTTTGCCTGGTGCTGCTCTGGCTCAGCGGTCTGACCAACCGGGGTTCCCTGCCCGCCTTTGATGCGCTGCCCCGCTGGGCCTGGTTTGGCGGAGTTTTTGCCGCCTATTACCTGATCGCCTCGCTGATCGCTCTGCCCAAACTGGGAGCCGTCGCCGTCTTTTCCCTGGTGATTACAGGGCAGCTGGTCGCGGCCCTCCTGCTGGATTCGACTGGGGCCTTCGGCGTCACCCAAATTGCCCTGAGCCCGCTGCGCCTCCTGGGAGTGGCTCTATTGCTGGCCGGAGTCGGTTTAATTCAAAAACACTAGGGGCTGGAAGAGCCAAAATCCTCGCGAACGCAGGAGTAGGGCTGGTTTGATTGGGGCGGCGGAAACACAGGGCTGCACAGTCTGATCAAGCACAGTCTGATCAAGCACAGACTGATCAAACCGATGGGGAACACCCGTTCGGGCATTCCCCTGTTGGCAATAATTCATCAATTTCTCTCGACTTCGTAGCGCGTTTGCTGGGGATACTCTCTGTGACGCCTTGAGCAAATTGGGCAAAGAAACCAAAATGAAACCGGGACGAACAATTGCTGAGAATCAGATAGTGAGCGATCAAGCGAGTGCTCAGGTGAGTGCTAGTAGTCAGGACTAGACGGTTTCGACCTGGGCTTTGATCGTTTGCCAAACCGACAGTACGCCTTCAATCCAGCCCTGAGCAAACACAATTCGGCTCTGGGGATCGACTTGTAGCAAGTAGGCAAAATCAGCGTCCTGCATCCGGGCTGACTGGGGGTAGTTCTTCAGATCCAGAAAGCTGCCCAGATAGTCCAGGACTTCTTCGTCTAAAGCATTGGCCAGAGGCGCAACCCGTTCGAAATGCCGGAACTCTTTGTAGGAGAGTTTGGAGCTAGAGCGAATTCCCAACTCAAAGCTTTCCTGCCGCACTTTGTTGAGCAGCACTTTCTTTTCAGCCTGCAAGCGGTCTACCAGATTGTCGTCTTGAGCGGCCTGGAGCTTGAGTTCTTCTTGCGTAACAACCATTTCTAATGCCTCCTGGCAAATTGCCGAAATATTGAAGTGATGTTTGACGGGCTGAAGGCGTTCAAATAGTGCATCTGGAACGGCGATGGTGACTCTTTGACTCATAACCTCCCCCCGAAGTCTGTGTACCTTTATACAATACACAGGAAAAGTGCATAAAAGCTGACAGTGAAACAATTTGTTGCATAAGCTACAGTTTTTCCTAGAAAGTTATGTAATCAACCTGTTGGATAAAATCTGACAATTTACCCAAAGTGCCTGTTGGGTCTGCATTTCAAGCATTTCTGGGGTTCCGTCGCCCAAAAAATATTGCATAATCATTGCGCAACCATTGCCCAACAGACCTCGCGACTGCCGACCTGAGGCAGGGTCTGTGCAAGCATAGCCTCCCGCGCAGAGACAAACTCCTGCACCCCATCCAGCTCTCAGGAAGAATTACTATATTCCTATAAAGTTACGAAACGAACAGTTTGAACTGCGCTTCTGGGCGTTAATGGGAGTATTCTCTTCAAACTTTCTATGCTCGAACTCAACGCCACAGACTACTCGCTGCTGACCTGGGTACAGCAGGCTGCAATTCCGGCCCATGCGCTTTCGATTCGCTTCCACCCCGGCTGTCTGGTGGTTCACTGCCAAACTCTAGAGCAGGCGATCAGGCTGTGGGAAACCCGCTCAACCCTACAAATTGCGGGGCTGGAGCTGTG
>JBJTUI010000354.1:0-2502 GCA_046080625.1 Elainella sp.
ACAAGCCAAAACCCGGCTAATTCCTGCCCTGGGAGCTACGGGAGCCGCCGAGCTACAGCGCCAGATGACCGAGCATACGCTGGCTCAGGTGCAGCAATTGCAGGCCCAGCAGCCCTGTTCCGTCGAAGTCTGGTTTGCCGCTTCTGGAGACGGTGGTTCCAGCGACAGTGCCCAAGATCAGCAGCTTATGCAGTCCTGGCTGGGCGACTGGATCTATCTGCCCCAAATCCAGGGCGATCTGGGGGCTAAACTCAGCTATGCCTGTCAAACGGCCTTTCAGCAGGGCAGCCAGCGCGTGATCGCCATCGGCACCGACTGTCCTGGCCTGGATGCGGCCCGAATGCAGCAGGCGTTTGAGCTGTTGCAGACCCATGATCTGGTGCTGGGGCCAGCCACAGACGGCGGCTATTACCTGATTGGCCTGCGGCAGTTTGTCCCTGAGCTATTTGAGTCGATTCGCTGGAGCAGCGAGGTCGTGTTACAGCAAACTGTGGCGGTTGCCGAATCGCTGGGGCTATCGATTGCCTACCTGGACTGGCTAACAGATGTGGATCGACCTGAAGATCTGGCTGTCTGGGAAGCGGTGCAGACGACGCGACCCGACGTTCAGCCCAAACCGCCCGACCTCAGCGTGATTCTGCCGGTGCTGAACGAGGCGGCTGCGATTCAGGATATGGTGCGGGATCTGCGGCGAGCGGCGGATCTGCCAATCGAAATTATTGCGGTGGATGGCGGCAGTCGGGACGGGACGGTAGAACGGCTGCGGGCGCTGGACATCCAGGTTCTGGAAACAACCGCCGGACGGGCTTTGCAGATGAATGCGGGCGCAAAGGCAGCCAGCGGCGAAATTCTGCTGTTTCTCCATGCCGACACGCGATTGCCGGAGGGATTCGTGACTCTGGTTGAGCAGGTCTTGGCTCAACCCAAAACCCTGGCGGGGGCGTTTGACCTGAAAATTGCCGGGTCCGAAAGCCAAGCCGGACTGCGCTGGATCGAGCGGGGCGTGGGGCTGCGGTCGCGCTGGCTGCAACTGCCCTACGGCGACCAGGCGATCTTTCTGCGGGCCGAGACTTTCTGGCAGCTCGGCGGCTTTGCCCCATTGCCAATTATGGAAGACTACGATCTGGTGCAGCGCTTGAAGCGGCAGGGCCGAATTGCAATTGCTCCAGCAGCAGTGGTCACATCAGGGCGGCGCTGGCAGAAGCTGGGCTTGGTTTGGACAACGCTGCTCAACCAGTTTGTGATTGTGGCTTACTGGCTGGGCGTTCCTCCGGCTCGACTGGCGAACTGGTATCGCGCAGGTGGGCTGAGTCTGTCAGGCTGGGCCATGTTTACAGCAAAACGGGCCGAAGCTGAATCTGGCTCCGACCCGTCTAATTCAAGCAACTAGCTCAGTCTAATTTCACAAGCTACACCAGCTTCAGGTCTGGGTATTGGGCCAGCACATCGTCTGAGGAGAGCGTATCGCCCGTAGCCTGGGGCGTCCACAGCACCTCCAGGGCTAGCAGATTGTCGCTAGACACCGAGCCGAGCTGGGAAACCGCCTGCCGCAGACTTTGGGAATCGTTAATCGGCGGCAGCTGAAGCTTGCCCTGGGCCGCAACCAGCAGCGTCACGACAATATATTCACCAGGAAGTTTGTCCAGCGTGGCCAGATCGCCAGCCGCAGGCAGAGCCTGGCCGGTTTCGCCGTGCTTCAGCAGATTGTCAACGTTAGAGAGCGTTTCGCCGGAAAACTTGCTGCGTTCGGCCAGGGCCAGCCGGTTAAACTGCGGCTCGGCAGCGTTGAGGCTGGTCAGCTGGGTCTGGTCGCCCGCGTAGGCCCAGTATTCCGGGTGGCGCAGCAGGGCCAGGGTGGTTTCTTGCAAAACCTGGGTCAGGCCAGCTTTGGTGCCCGTATCGGCAATTTCGGCGATCCGGTTCAGGTCAGCCTGTAGGCCACGCGCTTCCGCCAGCAGGCCAACTTGCAGCTTAGCCAGGGAAACCGTGGGGTTGGGATTATAGCCGTCATCGCTATTACCGGACTGCACCGACCGCAGCGTGTTGACCAGAAAGCCCGCAATCGCCAGGAAAATCAGCACCGTGAACAGGCCGCTGAAGCCAAACCCGACGCCAAAGCTGGGCACCAGGAACGGATAGCCATAGCCAAACCCACCGCCGGGGTAATAGCCACCGCCGCTTGGAGGCGCGTAGGTGCGGCTGGGCATGGGCCGACTGGGCATCCGGAAACTGCCACCGCCAATTCGGCCACCGCTGGCCGCCAGAGCGCCCTGGGCCTGACCCAACACCAGCGCCAGCACCAGCGTCGTCGCCAGCAGGGGTTTAACCAGAGATTTAATAAAGTTAGAAAGTGTTTTGCGCATATCTCGCCTATCCAATCTGATCTAAAAGACCGGTTCTGGCTGAGTTCGGGGGCTATCGCGACAGCGCAGCAACGCCTGCGGCAACCCGCTGAAGTTAACCAAATGTTACAGAACTTTGACTCTTCTAGTCTATCGCGTT
>JBJTUI010000355.1:0-4867 GCA_046080625.1 Elainella sp.
CCAAACAGGGATTAAAGTGACGGACGAACAATTCAGTGCGATTGCGATTGAGCGCAAGCAGTTTCAGGGTGATTGGAACTATCAAATTAGTCCCAGAAAATCCAATTGATTGCTTAAGTTATTCTTACATGATTCCTAAAGAAGTAGGACAATCGTCCGCCGCTGTTTCTGGCCCCGAATTTCCGGCCCATTTCCCCAAGCCTATGCAAGTTTCCCACCGGCCCGACTCCCGCTCCCCCGAAGCTGGCCCGACTGTTGCCGCTGCCCCTACCCTGCTGCTCGACGTGTCGGGGATGAAATGCGCGGGCTGTGTCAGGGCGGTTGAGACCCAGCTGTTGCAGCAGGCCGGGGTCGCTGCCGCCACGGTGAATCTGGTGACGGAAGCCGCGATGGTGCAATGTCAGCCCGACGCCGATCCAGAGCTTCTAGCCGAGACGCTAGCCGCCAAACTCACGGCTACAGGCTTTCCAACCCAGCTGCGGGGCTCTGAACCTGTTGAAACCCTGACGCCCGCAGAACGTCAGCAGCAGGAAACCCAGCGGCAGATGCGGCAGGTGGGCGTGGCCCTGTTTCTCCTGCTGTTTTCGGCAGTGGGGCATCTGGCCCAGTTTGGCTGGATTACAGCTCCCGGACTGGGAAATATGTGGCTGCACGGGGGGCTGGCCACCCTAGCCCTGCTGTTTCCGGGCCGCCCGATTCTCATCGACGGCTGGCGCGGCCTCAGCCACAATCTGCCCAACATGAACACCCTGGTTGGTTTGGGTACCCTGACCGCCTACACCGCCAGTCTGGTGGCGCTGCTGTTCCCTAATCTAGGCTGGGAATGCTTCTTCGACGAACCCGTGATGCTGATGGGCTTCATTCTGCTGGGGCGCGCCCTCGAGCAGCAGGCCCGCAGTCGGGCGACCCAATCGCTGCAAGCCCTAGTGGCGCTCCAGCCCACGGTGGCGCGGCTGGTGGATCAGACCACGGCCCAGACCCTGGAAATCCCGGCCAGTCAGGTCAAGCCGGGCGAATGGCTGCAAGTGCTGCCGGGCGAAAAAATTCCGGTAGACGGCGAAGTTGTAGCCGGACAAACCAGCATCAACGAAGCCATGCTGACTGGCGAAGCCATGCCCGTCTGGAAGCAAGCTGGCGATAGCGTGGCCGCAGGCAGCCTCAACCTGTCGGGACTGATCACGCTCCAGGCCAGCCGCACCGGCAGCAGCACCACCCTGGCCCAAATCATCCAGTGGGTGGAGATGGCCCAAACCCGCAAGGCCCCGATCCAGGGATTGGCCGACCTGGTGGCGGGCTATTTCACCTACGGCGTCATGCTGCTGGCCCTGCTCACTTTCCTGTTCTGGTACTTTGTCGGCATTCCGCTCTGGTCGGATCAGATATTTGCCCATCTGCACAGCATTGGCCATCTCATGCAGCATGGTGCCAGCGCCAGTATTAGTACCAGTGCCGCGATGCCAATGCCGCCCTCTCCCCTGCTGCTCAGCCTGAAGCTGGCGATTGCCGTCCTGGTGATTGCCTGCCCCTGCGCCCTCGGTCTGGCCACCCCAACCGCCATCCTGGTCGGCTCCAGCCTGGGGGCCGAACGCGGCCTGCTGATCCGGGGCGGCGACGTCCTGGAAACCGTGCATCAGCTCCGCACCCTCGTCTTCGACAAAACCGGCACCCTCACCCTCGGCCACCCCACCGTCACCGACTGCCTCCCCATCCCCCCATCTCCCCATCTCCTCCAACTCGCCGCCAGCGCCGAACGCGGTACCCAGCATCCCCTGGCCCTAGCCATCCAGCAGGCCGCCCAGCAGGCCAATTTGCCGCTGCTAGAAGCCCAGGACTTCCACACCGAGCCGGGGTTGGGGATTCGCGCTCTGGTCGAGGGCCAGCCGGTCGTGGTCGGCACGGCGGACTGGTTGCAGCAGGCGAGGATTGAGGTAGATAGCGCGGCCCAAACCCAGGCCCAAACCTGGGCGGCTCAGGGCAAAACCCCGGTCTATGTGGCGGCGAACGGCAGCCTGGTGGGGATGATTGCGGTGCAGGACCAGCTCCGCCCCGACGCCAAAGCCACGATTCAGCGATTGCGCCAGATGGGGCTGAAGCTGATGATGTTGACCGGCGACCAGCCCGCCGTGGCTGCTTCAATTGCCGCTCAGCTCGGACTCGCCCCCGAGGAGGTGATTGCTGACGTGCGGCCCGACCGCAAGGCCGAGGTAATCCAGCAGCTCCAGTTTGCGGACTCGACGACCCCAATCCGGGTGGCGATGGTGGGCGACGGCATCAACGACGCTCCGGCTCTGGCCCAGGCCGATGTTGGTATTGCTATGAACTCGGGCACCGACGTAGCCATCGAAACCGCAGATTTGATTCTGGTGCATAACCAGCTCAGCGATCTGGTGGCGGCAATCCAGCTCAGCCGCGCCACTTTCAACAAAATCCGCCAAAACCTGTTCTGGGCCTTTATCTACAATGCCCTGGGTCTGCCGATTGCCGCGGGACTGCTGCTGCCCAGCCTGGGGATTATCCTGAGCCCGGCGACGGCAGGGGCGCTGATGGCCTTCAGCTCGGTTAGCGTTGTCACCAACTCGCTGCTGCTGCGCCGCTTGAAGGCGGGAGAGGAGCCTGGATTGCCCGCTGTAACCCCGGATTGAGTTGGAGCAGGTTGCCCAGCAGTTGCGGGATTTGAACTGCACATTTTGAGCTGCACAACCAACTCCAACGGAACGGGACAGCTATCGCACCAGGATACTCATGAATTTACCGCTGCTGAACGGAAACGGAAACACGGGCGTGAACTGGCTGCGGTCTGTGGCCAGCCGCCTGACGTAGCACTCGTTGATTGTGTGCTGCACATGTTCCTTCGTCCCAATAATCCAAATCTGCGCCCGCTCGCTCGAACCATCTCCAGGCAAATTCGGCCCAGGCGAATCGGGCAGCAGTTCGTTGAACTCTGTACTCATGGCTTTTCCTCGCTTGTTGTAGGGGGAAGAAAAGCTCAAGGCGTAGTCCCATGACTACCGATTCCGTTTGCGAGGAGTTTGATCGATTAAAATCAACTCAGCCTTGCTCCTGGTCTCGTCAGGAGTCAGGGTTAGCTGGTTAGTTGTGCTCGCAACACTTCTAGCCAGCGTTCTCGCCTCAAGCTCTGTCTACTGGTGCTTCTTGTTGACCAGTTTGCCAAGAATAAAACAACAGAACGGCCCAGCGCAAGCGTAGGGCAGCAATTGTTAGCGTTCGTTGATCTCTCTAAACATCCAGCGGGCTGCTGATACCTCGATTGAACAGCGCAAGAGCAGTGTTTGGGGCGGATGGCATTGCGAACCTGATCCAGAAGCTTAGGCTGAGTCGTCATGAGAGCGAAGCAATTGCATCGTCGATACACATGTATTAGATATGACATAAAAGATCTGCTATGGAGTGCAAAATTATGTGAAAGGCTTCCGTATAATCCCCCCAAAAGGCGTAATATGCAGAAAACTTGCGCAGTAATCGCCTCTGGAGAGCGTTATGCGGACAGGGACTGGATATTGTTGCCTTGGGGAGGGTTCTACTGAAAGTTTCTGTAGAATAAATTGTTATACAGCTCAGATCTATGAGAAGAGGTGTATGTGTAAGTGAGTTGTGGTGTGACATAGATGGTTGACCGAGCAACATTTTGAACATAGAAAAGAGTGTCAGAGCGAGATGTTAAGCTTTATTAGTAAGTTATTTAAGCGTGAAAACACATTAGCTGTTCTGCTCGTTATTGGAGCTTTTGCTGGATTAGTAGGTGTTCCACAACAAATTGGTATCACATCTGACCAAATAGTAATGGGGTTGTTAGGTTTGCTTGTGGTAGATACCTTAATTGAAAGACTTGGATATCTTGACAGAATTGAATCACATATTCATGAGCTAGAAAGCAAACTAAAAAAACAGGTAAGTGCGGATGATGTTTTGCATCCGAGGTCAGATTTACCCCCATTCTCTCTTTATTTAGAGAATTCAGAGGAAGTCTGGTTGGCTGGGAAAAATTTAGCCGGGCTTTTTACTTCTTATGGCAGCCAGATTGAAAAAGCAGCAAGGAGTGGAAAGCATTTCCGCATTCTTCTAATGAATGTGAAAAACCAATCACTCATACAAGCGATTTCATTTGGTAGCTTTACTCAAGCAGACCCTTCTTCGGTAGAACGGAGATCGCAGGATGCGCTCTCTATCCTAGTGCGTTTACAGAAGAATGTTCCTCCAAATTCGATAGAAATTAAGTTGATCGATTATATTTTTACAAATACTTTCTTGATTCTCGATGGCAAAAAACCTAATGGACAGATGGTAATCGAAATGTACAGTTATAAAATATCAACCGCTGAAAGATTGCACTTAACACTAAAGAGAACTGAGGCTGGCAGAACATATACTCACTACCTTGAAAGGTTTGAGAGTATGTGGAATGACGCTGAATCCTTCCAAGCAAGTTAATTGAGGCTTTAATTGTTTTGAGATAATTGCTACAAGCAAGTTAATTAAGGTTTTGAAGAGACAAGAGAGAACTATTATTTTAGCTGTATAACAATTTGGGTGCAGCGGATTGATCGAAGCCGCCTAGGTGAGATGCAAAGTCTCTGGCAACCGCTGACCCGAACCGTTAGCTGGCTCCGCAAACAGTCCTTCCACTCGTTCACAAAGTCGTTCCGTTCAGTGGCAGAGCACCGCGCAGGCGGCGGGTTGGGACAGTGGTTCAAGCCTGTTCATTGTGACGAAAAGCACCCAGAGTACGGTAGGTGAGGACGGTGGTTTTGGGGTAGTTTGGGAGTGACAAGGTCAAGGTCAGCCGGGTTGGTCTGTGCGTGCTCCAGCTAACACGTCGTCGCACCGGACTGCTGGTTCGTGCTCGTGG
>JBJTUI010000356.1:0-5926 GCA_046080625.1 Elainella sp.
GACGGATAGCCCTAGAGGCGTGAAGATGAATTCCTGTCTCCATTACAGCCTGGAATCACCCAGTGCTGTCAATAGGCTAAATCTTAGATGATTCTAGAATATTGCCCGCCTGAGCTGCGGTTAACCCGTAATGCCACGGAACCTCTGATCTAAACCAAAAATTAGCTCCAGAATCTAGATTTCAGATCCTGGAGCCTGCTCAACTGGTGATTGCCAGACGAATGATTGCTAAACCGATCGCTAAACCTTGGAAGCCCGGAGCCTGAACTAGCGCCAGTCATCCTTGGGGTTAGAATTGTCTTCCGGAAAATCGATGGGCTGGTAGTCTACGTAGTCTGAGTCGCCGCCACGCCGTCTGGGCGAAGGAGCAGGGCGGTCGTTGTTGCGCGTCCGGGGCGAGAAGCTGTTGTCGCGGATCGACTCGCGCATCCCAGTTCCCGAACCGCTGCGCGAGCTGTCGGAACCATCACCCCAGCTATCGCGGCCTCCAGAACGACGGTTCTCTGAATCTGGCCGCTCGGGCGGTAATGGGCGAGAATTGCGGGGACGGCGGCGGTCGTTGGGATTGTCGTAGCGGTCGCGATCGCCATAGCGCCGGTCATCTTCGTAGGTGTCCTCAGGGCGGCCTTCTCGACTGCCGCGAATCCGACGAGTCACGCTGCGCTGTTCATCCAGCGGCGTCAGTTCGTCCAGCTCAGCTCGGTAGACGCGGCTGACGGGCCGGTCATCATCTACCAGCGGCGTGGAGCGTTTGGCCTGCTCGGTCGTGATTCCCCGCAGTCGGATCGCCTCATAGGCAAACCAAATGGCTGACCCAATCGAAAGAAACTGGGCAAACTGCAAAATCGGATCGAGTCGCCAGCTCTGAAACAGGAGAATACCACCGCACAGCAGCGCCACTGCTGCAAAAAAGATATCGTGTTCTCTGGCCAAATTGGGGCGCACGGTGCGCAGGAAATATAGCCCTACTCCTGCAAGCGCCAGTACAATGCCCAGAATACCGCCTAGCCCAAGGCTCCAATTTAACATTACAGTTCTCCGTTTCTCTGTCCCTATGTTAACCAGTTCAAGCGCAGAATCTCCATACCACTAGCTGCATTTTGGCCTCATCAGGCAATTAGTGGAACAGTTGTCAACCCGAGCCGCAGGGGAAGACGCTCCGAACTCCCGGCAAACGGATTCGGCCTTTGATAGATCAACGGCGAAAACTTAAAAACAAAACTGCCCTCCGGAGCCAGGCATCCAGAACGGGCAGTTCAAAGGTAGCTATCTCGGTTGAACCAGAATGTTGAGCCAGAATTCAGTTGGCCCATGGGCCATGGAATGAAACTCAGGACTCAAACAGCAGGGGATAAATCCAGGTTGCTGTTAGACAAAATCTTATTAGAGCCCCATCGATCAAGGATCGACAGAGTTAGAGACCGATAGGGAGCTGATTGGCATGTTGGCATCAGGCGGCATCCCATTGCTAAACCCAATTCACCCTTCGACAGAATCGAGAAATCGGGCGAGGGCAAAACAACCGAATCTAGCGCTGGATTTTATCTTTTTGGCTGATAAAAATTAGCGCACCGGTAACGGGGATGACAACAATCACGATGCCAGCCAATATGCTATAGAAAAAATTTGCTAAAGAAGGAGTCATAGCGTTCTACCTTGACGGATGAGTGAAGGACCTGAGGCAATTTCTGTCTATTTATATTATCGAGCTGAGGGTACATTTGGGAAGCGACTGGGATCGATCTAACCTGGCTGATCTGACGGAACTTCCTCAGACTGGGCTTGAATTGCAGCAATCGCGTCTACATAACGCAGCAACAGATCGAGCCGCTGGTGGATCTGCTGTTTGCGCTGCTGAATAGTCTGGTCCTGCCTTGCGGCAGCCAAAAACCGACTGTCGGCTTCCAGCAACCGCAGCTGCTTGTTGATTTCTACCTGAATCGGCTGGGCCTGGGCCGCTTCCGTTTCGGTCCAGGTTGGGCTCAGGGCTGCGAAGCACTGCTGGAAGACGGACTGCACCGAGGCTAGGTTGGTCGTTAAAGCTGCCGATTTGCCGTCCTGCTGGAGCTCGCTCTGGATCTGCTGGCAAAGCGCCTGAATATAGGGCAGTTCGGGCTGCTGATCAGAAGAGGACATGCTGCTATAGATGAAGTGCTATGAACTTTACTATTATTAATCGAATAAATTGATGCCGCTCACGGGGACCATTCGAGTTAAAGTAGTGTTAAGAAGCACTAGGCAGTTTCTACGAATTGTGCTTAGCCAATTGGGCTGAATTAATGCCATTGAATTAATACTGTTGAATTAATGCCGTTAAATCAACAGTGCCTAATCTCGCGATCAGCATTTGCCGCCAGCCTGAATAGGGGAAATCTCAGCGGCGTAGATCGCGAAGACAGGATAGGCAACGAATTCCACAATGCTGGTGTTGATCATCTCAGCCACAAGAGCTCTCGGACTGCCCAGCCTAGAAGCTTCACCCTAAATGCCAGTCCTGGTTCCCTGTTTTGTTTTGCGTCGAAATCAGGTTTCATCCACTAAGATCAGCAGATATCCCAATCAGCCAAGGCTTAACCTGGCAGTTGAGCCTCTTTAGAGAGCCAGGTTTGACTTTTAATTCTCAGCCCTTCTGTCCTTCTATTTCGGGCCTCTTTGGGGCTTAGCAGCATGAACGCAGCAACTCTAACTTTTCCGACTGATATTGCGGTTCCTGATTGGTTGCAGGACTGCCTTCGAGAGCGGCAGGATCAGTCTGAACGGCCCGATGAGCAGGATGAGGACGGCAGGCACAGCGAAGATGTGAGGGAAGGCCTGCGACAGAACGGCCTGATTCGCCCTTCCTCTGAAGCCAGCCTGATCTGCGATGCGTTTACCTTTGCCTACAGTCTACACAAAGGCCAGTATCGGGCTTCGGGAGAACCCTACATCGCCCATCCGGTAGCTGTGGCCGGGCTGCTGCGGGATCTGGGCGGCAGCTCGGCCATGATCGCTGCGGGTTTTTTGCACGACGTGATCGAAGACACGGACGTGACGGCGGAAGAGATTGAACAGCGGTTTGGATCCGAGGTGCGACGGCTGGTTGAGGCTGTCACTAAACTGCACAAGTTCAATTTCTCTAGCAAAACCGAACGGCTGGCCGAAAACTTCCGCCGCATGTTCCTGGCAATGGCCCAGGATATCCGGGTGATTGTCGTGAAGCTGGCCGACCGTCTGCACAACATGCGGACGCTGGAATACCTGCCCGACACCAAGCGCCGCAGCATTGCCCAGGAAACCCGCGAGATTTTCGCTCCCCTGGCTAACCGGCTGGGGATTGGCCAGTTCAAATGGGAGTTGGAAGATCTGGCCTTCAAATATCTAGAGCCGGAAGCCTATCAGCAAATTCGTCAGCTGGTTGCCGATAAGCGAGTAGATCGGGAAAATCGTCTGGACAATGTGGCCAAAACTCTGCGAACGAGACTCGATCAGCTGGGGATTCGCTGCTACGACATCAGCGGTCGACCCAAGCATCTGTATGGGATTTACCAGAAGATGCAGCACCAGCAAAAAAGCTTTGAGGAGATCTATGACGTGGCGGCGATGCGGATTATCGTCACCACCAACGACGAATGCTATCGGGCTCTGGCTGTGGTGCATGATGCTTTTCGGCCCATTCCCGGACGGTTCAAGGACTATATTGGCCTGCCCAAACCCAACCGCTACCAGTCGCTACATACGGTGGTGATGGGCACCACGGGCCGCCCTCTGGAAGTCCAGATCCGCACCCTGGAAATGCACCATGTGGCCGAATATGGGATCGCCGCCCACTGGAAATATAAGGAAACCGGCAGCAGCAGCACCAAACTGAGCGACGACGACGAAAAATTCACCTGGCTGCGGCAGCTGTTGGACTGGCAGAGTGACCTGAAGGATGCCCACGAGTACCTGGAAAACGTCAAGGGCAACCTGTTCGATGACGATGTCTATGTATTCACGCCCAAGGGCGACGTGATTGCCCTGGCCCAGGGAGCGACTCCGGTGGATTTTGCCTACCGCATCCATACCGAAGTGGGCAACCACTGCGCCGGGGCGCGGGTGAACGACCGGATGATTACCCTCGACACGCCCCTGAAGAACGGCGACATCGTCGAGATCATTACCCAGAAAAACTCCCACCCCAGCCTGGACTGGCTCAACTTCACGGTGACGCCCGGAGCCCGCAACCGGATTCGTCAGTGGTACAAGCGATTCCACAAGGACGATAACATTCTGCGCGGACGTGAAATGCTGGAGAAGGAGTTGGGCAAACGTGGGTTTGAGGCCCTGCTGAAGTCGGAGCCAATGCAGGCCACGGCAGAGCGCTGCAACTACCAGTCGCCCGACGATCTGCTGGCGGCAATTGGCTATGGCGAAGTCACCCTGAATCTGGTGTTAAACCGGCTGCGAGAGGCGATCAAAGCGCGCCAGCCGATTGCGCCTGTGGTCAAGGAAGACAGCCTGGAAACCCTACTGCGTCCGGCCAATGCTTCGACGGTGCCGATCAACCGCGCGGCCAAAACTACTTCTCCCATCATCGGGGTGGAAGGGCTGCTCTACAGTCTGGCGGGCTGTTGTAACCCGGTGCCGGGCGAGGCAATTATCGGCGTCGTCACCCTGGGCAGCCGGGGAATTTCGATCCATCGCCAGGGCTGTAGCAACACGGAGTCGATTCCCGGCGACCGGCTGATTCCCGTGAGCTGGAATCCGATCGAGTCGGACAGCCGCCCGCCCACCTACCCGGTGCAGGTGCAGATCGATGTGATCGACCGGGTGGGCGTCCTCAAGGATATCCTGTCGCGGCTGAGCGACTACAACGTCAACGTCCGTAGTGCCCAGGTCAAGACCTTTCCTGGCCAGACGGCGGTGATCAACCTGGGCATCGACATCATCGACCACGAACAGCTAGAGCGGATCTTTACCCAAATTCGCAAAATGAGCGATGTGCTCCAGCTGCACCGGGTGAACCAGGTGGACGAACCGACTGGTTGAACATGCTGTGAACTTGCTTTAAATTTTCTGAACTTGAGTTTGGTGAATTTGAGCTTAGCAAATTGAATTGGGTGAACTTGAATTTGGCAAACTAGCGCCGCTTCTTGGCCTTGGTCTGGCCGACCTTCCTGCCGACTTTCTTGCCGGTTCCGCCGCCCAAACCCAGCCAGCCGATTGCCAGGTAGCCCGCTGAAAACACCAGACTGGACAGGGTGGTGTGGACCCGGTCTCGCCGCATATCGGTCTGAATTTTGGTCAGAGCCTCCTGCTGCCGGTCTTTGATCTGCTTTAGCCCTTCCGTGCGCGCCTTAGCTACTTCCTGGTCCAGCGCCTTCGGATCAGACTTCACTTTCTCCAGCGTGGTTCTAATCTGCTGAAGCTCGGCCTGCTGCTCCTTGGGCAGATCCAGACTGTCAAGCTGCTGCTCTAACTGGGCCAGCTGATCCTGATTGGAAACAATGGCGTTGACCCGCTCGCGCTGCTGGGCCAGCAAACTATTGAGCTGACGTTCGGCCTGCTCGGCCTGCTGATTGATCTGTCTGGTCTGGCTAGCGCTGCTGAGGCGGCTGCTGTTGAAGTAGAGCGGAGCCATGATCAGGAACAGGATGCCCAGCAGGGTAGAGATCACAAAGCCAGCCGTAGGCAACCCCCCCAGGCGCTTTTCTGAGTTGGGGTCGAGCCAGACGCCCAGAAACAGCAGTGCCAACCCTAACAGGGGCACCGTGCCTCGGGCCACCCATTCGCTGATCAAGCTAGCAAGCCAGGCGCTGTCCAAAAAATTGGGCGGTACGGTCAGCAGCAGATAATCTACCAGTGTGCTTAAAATGAGGACAACTCCTACTGCTTTCAGGATGAGCGCACTATAGGGTTGGGAGAAAAAGCTGCCTGTTTTCATGGCGACACTGGATTGTCAGGGTGA